>JBIKWH010000099.1:0-6574 GCA_044356435.1 Vicinamibacterales bacterium | reverse complement strand
CAAAAAGAAGCTGGTCGTCAACGCGCACCACGCCGAAGCGGCGTTTGAAGCCGCCGCCGAGAAGGCCATGCTCGGCCCGCTCGTGGCCGCCATGCGCATCAAGGACAAGCTCGAGAGCTACACGGCCGTGGACAAGGTCCTCGCGGACTTCGTGGCCACGCTCCCCGCCGACGAACCGCAGAAGAAGACCGACGCCAAGCACGTCTTCCACGGGCTGAAGGAAAAGGCGCTCCGCGAAGAGGTGCTGAACAACGGCAAGCGGCTCGACGGCCGTGCCTTCGATCAGATCCGTCCGATCTGGACGGAGACCTCGGTGCTTCCGCGCGTCCACGGCTCCACGGTGTTCACCCGCGGCGAGACGCAGGCGCTGGTGACCTGCACGCTCGGCACGGCTGACGACGAGCAGAAGATCGAGCACGTGACGGGCGAGTTCTACAAGCGCTTCATGCTCCACTACAACTTCCCGCCCTACTCCGTGGGCGAGACGGGCCGCTTCACGGGCCCGGGCCGTCGCGAGATCGGTCACGGTGCGCTCGCCGAGCGCGCGCTGCTGCCGGTGATTCCGACGTCCGAGAAGTTCGCCTACACCATCCGCATCGTGTCGGACATCCTCGAGTCCAACGGCTCGTCGTCGATGGCGTCGGTCTGCGGCGGTTCGATGGCGATGATGGACGCGGGCGTACCGATCAAGGCGCCGGTCGCGGGCATCGCGATGGGCCTGATCATGGACGAGGCGAGCGGCAAGTACGCCGTCCTCTCGGACATCGCGGGCGCGGAAGACCACTACGGCGACATGGACTTCAAGGTCACCGGCACGGCCGACGGCGTCACGGCGCTCCAGATGGACATCAAGGTCTCGGGCATCAATTCCGAGGTGATGGCCAAGGCGCTCGACCAGGCGAAGGCCGGCCGGCTGCACATCCTCGGCGAGATGGCCAAGACGCTCGGCGCCACGCGCGGCGCCATGAGCACGTTCGCACCGCGGATCATCACCATCAAGATCCCGGTGGACAAGATCCGCGACGTCATCGGACCGGGCGGCAAGATGATCCGCAGCATCATCGAGCGGACCGGCGTGAAGATCGACGTCGAGGACAACGGCACGGTCAACGTGGCGTCCGCGGACGGCGAGTCGGCGGCAAAGGCGATCAGCATCATCCAGGAGCTGACGGCCACGCCCGAGCTGAACAAGACCTACAAGGGCAAGGTGCAACGCATCACGGATTTCGGCGCGTTCGTCGAGATCATGGCGGGCACCGACGGCCTGCTCCACGTCTCCGAGATCGCGAACCACCGCGTGAAGGACGTGCGCGACGAGCTGAAGGAGGGCCAGGAGGTCATGGTGAAGGTCATCAACATCGACCCCACCGGCAAGATCCGCCTGAGCCGCAAGGCGCTCCTTGCCGACGAAGCTCCTGCCGCCGCTCCTGCCAAGGAGTAGCCCTCACATGACACCGAGACGCCCGGTCATTTCCAGACGCCGGGCGCTCGCGCTCATTGGAGCCGGAGCCGGTGCAACAGCCGTTGTTGCGCCGCTCCGCGCCGCCAACCCCTTCCGTCAGGACCAGGCGCCGGCCAGGCGCGACTTCACCATCACCGCGAAGAACTACGCGTTCAGCCCCGACCGCATCGAAGTCGGCCGGGACGAGCGCGTCCGCATCACGATCGAGGGTGCGGACCAGATCCACAGCTTCGCAATCGACGAGTTCCGCATCGCGCGGCGCATTCCGCCGGGCACCTCCGCGGTCGTCGAGTTCAGGGCAGACCGGACCGGCAGCTTCGCCTACTACTGCAACATCGGCGCGGACCCCGGCTGCAAGGCCATGAAGGGCACGATCGTCGTGCTCGGCAAGTAGCCGCGCAGGTCCCCGGCGCCGCTGCGGTCGCCGTCGCTCCGGGAACGGATGTGTTACGTTCACCGAAGGAGAAACCGATGATGCGTCCCCTCGCGTTCGGCATGGCTCAGGCCCTGCTGGGACTTGCCGCGCTCACCTCGCTCGCCTCGGCCCAGCCGACGCCGCTCGTCGCGACCCCGGCGGCCACACTCTCCCGACAGGCCGTCGAACGCGTGAAGGCCCAACCGCGCGCAAAGCTCGGCGACAGCGCGGCCCTCGCCGGCTTGCCTTCACTGGAAGCCCCGGGCAGCGGCCGCGTGCCGAACTATCTGCGCGTGCTCGCGGAGAAGCCGGCGGCCGCGAAGGCGCTGGCCGGCGTCGTCCCGGCAGTGCTCTTCACGGGCCGCCTGGCCGCGCCGGTCAAGCTCGCGATGGCGTACCGCATCGCCCAGCTGCAGAACAGTCCGTACGTGGCCGCCCACGCGGACCGGCTGCTCCGCGCAGCGCCCGGCGGCGCCGCGGTCGCCGAGCGGCTCCAGCGAGGGCAGACGCAGACAGGCCCCGCCAGCGAGCGGCTGGCCCTCCGGTATGCGGAGCTGCTGACGACCAACATCCACGGCGTGGACGACGCGACGTTCCGGACTGTCCGGGGTGAGTTCAACGATACCGAGGTCGTGGAACTGACGATCGTCACGGCGTTCTTCAACCACCTGACGCGCTTCACGGAAGCGCTGAACCTGCCCGTCGAACCGTGGGTGCTGGACCCGGCCGCGAAGCCGGTGATCCCGGCCGCCGCCACGGAGGACGCCGCCCGCGTGGCCCTGGCCACCGACGCGGAGCTGAAGTCCGCCGCGGAACTCGCGGGCCGCCTCGCCGCACCCGGCGGCGGCATCGCGAACTCCCAGCGCGCGATGCTGCGCGTGCCCACGATGGCCGCCGCGTGGTTCCAGATGTTCGCGGGACAGTCCGCCGGGGCCGTCGTCGGCCGCGACGTACTGCTGCAGGTCTCCTTCGCGGTCTCGATGGCCAACGGCTGCCGCTACTGCACCCTCCACCAGGTGCAGGGGCTGCGCGGACTCGGCGTGGACATGCGGAAGCTCGTCGCCATGGAGAAGAGCGACGACGCGTTGACGCCGCAGGAGAAGGCGGCGGTCACCTTCGCCCGCCGGGTGACGCGGCGCGCCTCGGATCCCACGGACGCCGACTATCGGGAGCTGCAGAAGGTGTTCGGTGAGAAGGGCGCGCTCGAGGTGCTCATGCAGACCTGCACGTTCAGCTTCATGAACCGCTTCACCGACGGACTCCGCCTGCCCTCCGAGGACGGCGCCGTTCAGATCTACCGCGAGGTCTACGGCAGGGACTTCAAGCGGAAGTCCTGAGTCGGGGTGGCCCCCCGCTAGTGCACGCGCGAGGTCGGGGCCGGCATGCGCGGCAGCAGCAGCGCGGCGGTGACTCTGACGCGCCTCGCGCGCCGGAGACGTTTCCGTTCTTCCGCGGCGTTCGTCAGAGTCACGGCACGGTCCTCCGATGCGCCGGCCCCGGGATGCGGTTCGCGGCGGAGATCCGTTCCGCGGCCGACGGATGGGAGTGAAACAGCCAGACCGTCACGCTCGAGGGCGACGGTTCCGCCAGGTGGTTCGCCGCGATCCGGCGGACGACTGAGGCGAGCGCTCCCGGGTTGCCGCCCAGTGTGACGGCATAGCGGTCGGCTTCGCGCTCCTGACGTCGCGACAGGGCGAGCGTCAGCGGCCGGAACAGCAGGAATGTGCACCCTCCGGCCAGCAGCGCGGAGGGGAGTCCCGCGGGGGTGATGAGTGGCGACGCCGGCGACAACCATCGCAGGGTCAGCTCGACGGCGTACAGGCTGACGGCGACGTGCGCCGCCAGCGCGGCCTGTGACGCGACGACGTCATGGTGGGCGATGTGCGCGAGCTCGTGCGCGACAACGGCCTCCACCTCCTCGTCGCTGTGGTCGGCCAGCAGCGTGTCCGAGAGCAGCACGCGTCGTTCGCGGCCGACGGTGACCACCGCGGCATTGGCCAGACGCGTGCGCTCCCCCACGTGCGTCTGATAGAGGCCGAGGTCCGGCAGGCCGGCGTCCGCGGCCAGTCGTGTCAGGCGCCCGCGGAGCGCCCCGCTCGCGAGCGGCGTACCGGTCGGCCTCCGCCGGGTGGCGCGTTGCACGAGTGCGGCGACCGCGAACGGCGCCAGCCCCGCTACCGCCCCGCCGACGGCCCACCACCAGGCCGGTGACACCGCGCGAAGCCCTGCGCAGACCACAACCGCCACGGTGCCGATGCCGACGTGCGCGGCCGCCCTGGGGATCCAGGCTTTCACCCACGCGCCCGGGCTCTCCCGCAGCACACCGTAGCGCCGCGTCAGCCGGGCCTCCCGGTAGAACGCCGGGAGAAACGTGACGCCCGCGCAGCCGGCCAGCAGGCCGAAGGCCGCACCCGTCAGCGCGATGAGTTGGGCAGTCGTGCTGCCGGGATCGGCAGGCTCCGAGGACCCGGCGAGCATCGCGAGCCCGAGCACAAGGCCCACGCCCGCGACGCCGGCCAGCGAGGCCCGCCGTCGCAGACGCTGATACCGGGTCGCCTTGTCCTCGTTGGCCACGGACTCGGTGATGGAGCGCCCACGGGCGCCCCTCGATGACTAGTGCAGCTGGACGGAGATCAGCTTCGACACGCCGGGCTCCTCCATGGTCACGCCGTAGAGACGGTTGGCGATCTCCATCGTCCGGCGGTTGTGGGTAATGAGGATGAACTGCGTGTGGTCGATCATGCCGCGCAGCATCTCCACGAACCGGGTGACGTTGGCGTCGTCGAGCGGCGCGTCGATCTCGTCCAGCAGACAGAACGGGCTGGGCTTGTACTTGAAGATCGCGAACATCAGCGCGATCGCCGTCAGCGCCTTCTCGCCGCCGGAAAGCAGCATCACGTTCTGCAGGCGCTTGCCGGGCGGCGACGCCACGATGTCGATTCCGCTTTCGAGCGGGTCGTTCTCGTCCAGCAGGCTCAGCCCGGCGTGACCACCGCCGAAGAGCGTGCTGAAGGTGACCTGGAAGTTCTGCTGAATGGCGGTGAACGCCTCGCGGAACCGCGCCTTGGTCGTCTCGTCGATCCGCTTGATCGCCTCGCTGGTCTGCGCGATCGAGTCGGTCAGGTCCTGACGCTGGGTGGTCAGGAAGGTGTGACGCGTTTCGAGCTCGTCGAACTGCTCGATGGCCATCATGTTCACGGGGCCGAGTCGGTCGATCTTGCCCTTGAGCGTGGTGATGGCGTCTTCGGCGCTCATCGAGCGTTGCTGAGCGGCGGCCAGCGCCGCATCAGCGCCCTCAACGCCCTCACCTGCGGCAACCACGACGGAACCGTCTTCAGCCTCGGGGTCCGTCTCCTCGGCGTTGATGATCGCGGCGTCAGGCTCGGCCTCGCCCGAGGCTTCCATCGCCGCCACGTCCGCGAGCACCTCATCGATCGGCGCCTGGACGGCTTCCAGACACGACTGCGCGACGTGCGTCAGGTCCGCCTCCGCCGTCACGCGCGCGACCTCGAACGCGGACGCCTGCTGCCGGACGCCGTCGAGGGCGTGGCGGGCCTGGCGAATCACGCCGTCCTGCGCCTCGACCTGCTGGCGAATCGCCTGCGCGGCCTCGTCGGCATTGCGGACACGCTCCCGCAGGTCATCGAGCCCGCGGACGCCTTCATCGAGCAGGCGCTCGGACTCGGCCACCTCGTCGAGCAGGCCTGTCCGCCGGGCGCGGATCTGCTCGACCTCCTGCTTCCGTGCGCTGATACGGTCTTCGAGTTCGCGCGCGCTCTCCTCGAGCCGGCGCACTTCGGCGTCGAGCGCGGTCACCCGCTCCAGGAGTCCGGCGTGCGTCGCGCCGGCGTCAGCCGCCCTGCGGGAGAGGTCGTCGATCTCCGAGCGGCCATCGAACAGCCGCTGCTGCGCCTCGTTCAGTCGCGCCTCGGCTTCCTGCTGCTCGGCTTCGAGCTGCGTGAGCGTCGACCGCGCCTCCTCGACCCGGGCGTCGAGCGCGCCCAGTTCCTCGGCGGCCTGCCGCCGTTCGAGCTCGATCGACTCCCCCTTGCGGAGGAGACGCACGCGGGCCTCTTCGGCGCGCGCGAGCTGGGCGTCGAAGCCGACCGCGGCCACTTCCTGCCGGTGCTGTTCCGCCTGCAGTTCCGTGATGGCGCTGACCGTGCCGGCCACGGTGGCCTGCAGCACCGACACCTCGTCGGCCATGCGGGCCAGGGCCTCGCGATCCAGTTCCAGCCGCTCGCGCAGCTCCTTGATCTCCCGCTTCGTCTGCAGGATGCCGCGCGCCTCGCTGGTGGTACCGCCGGTCACCAGGTGCGACCCGCGGAACACGTCGCCCGCCACCGTCGCCACCGGGGCAGACGTCTGCCGGGACACCACGACGGCCTGCTCGAAGGACTCCGCCACGTAGGCCTCGGGCAGCACCTTCTGAATCGTGAGCTGGTGCGGACCGTTGATGCGGAGCAGGTTCGCGACAGGCGTGAGGCCCGGGATGCTGAGCGCCGCGTGCGGGTGATATCCGTTCGAGCCGGGGTCGATGACGACGAAGCCGCAGCGGCCGGCCTTCTGCTCGCGCACGAGCGAGAGGCCCGCGGCGGCCTGGTCGTGCCGCTCGACGATGACGTGCTGGAGCAGCTCGCCGAGGCAAGCCTCGACGGCGCGCTCGTAGTGGCCGTCCACTTCGAGGAAGTCCGCCA
>JBIKWH010000215.1:0-4340 GCA_044356435.1 Vicinamibacterales bacterium | reverse complement strand
GGCGGGTCAGGAGCGGCTCGAGACGGTCGAGACGGAGCGCGTTCGCGGCGTCGCTCTTCGCGCGCCGGGGGTCGTCGTGCACCTCCATGAACACGCCGTCCACGCCGGCTGCCACGCCGGCCGACGCCAGCGGCTCGATGTACTCCGCGAGGCCGATCGTCACACCATCGCCCGCGCCAGGCAGTTGCAGGCTGTGGGTGACGTCGAAGATCACGGGGTAGCCGAGTGCCCGCATCATCGGGAAGGCCCGCATGTCGACGACGAGGTTGTTGTAGCCGAACGTCGCGCCGCGTTCGGTCAGCGTCACCGACTGATTGCCGGTGGACGTGACCTTCGCGATCGCATGCCGCATGTCGTTCGGCGCGAGGAACTGGCCCTTCTTGATGTTGACGACCTTGCCGGTCTCGGCGGCGGCCACGAGAAGGTCCGTCTGGCGCGAGAGGAACGCGGGGATCTGGAGGATGTCGACCACGGCCGCGACCGGTGCGGCCTGGGCGGCCTCGTGGATGTCGGTCAGCACCGGAAGGCCGCTGCGCTCCCGGACCTCCGCAAGCACGCTGAGCCCGTCGCGCATGCCTGGACCGCGGAACGAGGTCACAGAGGTCCGGTTGGCCTTGTCGAACGACGCCTTGAAGACGGCCGGTACACCCGCCCGTGCCGCGATCTCGCGAATCGCGAGCGCCATCTCGATGGCGTGCTCACGGCTCTCGATGACACACGGACCCAGGATGAAGGGGAGGGACCCGTCGCCGAATGTGACCGGTCCCGCGGAAACGCGCTGCACGGCCGCCATTATAGAAGCCATCTCATCGGTGGGCCGTCGCTCCGGAAGCCCCGAGGCTCCAGGCAGGCGGTTTCAGCGGCCCGCGACCGCGGCCTGCACGCCGCCCGTCTTCCGCCGATAGCTCGCCTCGACGAAGCTGGTGAAGAGGGGGTGCGGCTTGAGCGGCCTCGACTGAAACTCGGGGTGGAACTGTACCGCGATGTACCACGGGTGGTCCGGAATCTCGGCAATCTCGACGAACTTGCCGTCCGGCGAACGGCCGGAGATCTTCATCCCCTTCGTCGAGACGGCGTCCTCGTAGAGGCAGTTGAACTCGTACCGGTGACGGTGCCGCTCCTGGATCAGATCCGATCCGTAGATCGCCCGCGCCCGTGACCCCGGCGCCAGTGCGCAGGCGTACTGGCCGAGGCGCATCGTGCCACCCAGCTCATCCACCCCGAGCAGATCGCGAAGCTTGTAGATGACGTTGTACGGCGTGTTCTCGTTGCACTCGGTGGAGTCGGCTCCGTCGAGCCCGCAGACGTTGCGCGCGAACTCGACCGTCGCCCACTGGAAGCCGTAGCAGATGCCGAAGTACGGCACGCCGTGCTCGCGGGCGTACTCGGCCGCCTTCATCATGCCGCGCGTGCCTCGCAGGCCGAATCCCCCCGGCACGAGAATGCCGTGCGACCCTTCGAGGAGCGCCGCGCCGCCTTCCTTCTCGAGTGCCTCCGCCTCGATCCAGTGGAGGTGCACCTTCAGGCGATTGGCGAAGCCGCCGTGGAAGAGCGCTTCGTTCAGGCTCTTGTAGGAGTCCTCGTAGCCGGTGTACTTCCCGACCACATGGATCGTCAGCTCGTCGGTGGGGTGCTTGATACGGTCGACGAGTTCCTCCCAGGCGGCGGTCTTCGCTTCCGTCTGCGGCAGGTCGAGCAGCTTGAGGACGATCCGGTCCAGGCCTTCTTCCTTGAGGACGAGCGGCACCTCGTAGATCGTCTCGACGTCCTTCGCCGTGATCACGGCTTCCTCGGCGACGTCGCAGAAGAGCGCGATCTTGCGCTTGATGTCGGCATCGAGGAACCGGTCCGTGCGGCAGAGCAGGATGTCCGGCTGGATGCCGATGGAGCGGAGGTCGCGGACGCTGTGCTGCGTCGGCTTCGTCTTCAGCTCACCGGCGGTCCCGATGTAGGGCACCAGGGTCAGGTGGACGTAGATGGCGTTCTCACGGCCGACGTCGAGCCGGAACTGCCGGATCGCCTCGAGGAACGGCATGCTCTCGATGTCGCCGACCGTGCCGCCGATCTCGACGATCAGGACGTCGAGGTCCTTCGCCGCGGCCCGGATGTTGTCCTTGATCTCGTTCGTGATGTGCGGGATCACCTGGACCGTGCGCCCGAGGTAGTCGCCGCGCCGTTCCTTGTTGATGACCGAGAGGTAGATCTTGCCGGTCGTCCAGTTGCTGTTGCGCGTGGCAACCATGCTGGTGAAGCGCTCGTAGTGACCGAGGTCGAGGTCGGTCTCGGCCCCGTCGTCGGTGACATACACCTCGCCATGCTGGTACGGACTCATCGTCCCCGGGTCTACGTTGATGTAGGGGTCGAACTTCATGAGCGCGACCCGATGCCCGTGGTCCTCGAGGAGGCGGCCGATCGAGGCGGCCGCGAGGCCCTTGCCGAGGGAGGAGACGACGCCGCCGGTGACGAAGATGAATTTGGTCATGTGTGCTGGAGGATCCGCCGCTCGATTGCGGCACGGACACGGGTCAGGTCGCCGGGAGTATCGACGCCGATCGACTCGTACGGGGTGATGACGGTGCGGATGCGGATGCCGCGCTCAAGCGCGCGGAGCTGTTCGAGCGACTCGGTCTCTTCGAGCGGCGACCGCGGCCAGCCGGAGAACTCAAGCAGCAGGGACCGCCGGTAGGCGTAGAGCCCGATGTGGCGGAGCGGCGCGACGCCCGCGGGCGCTCCGGCAGACGGTGCTGTGCCGGGCTGCCTGGCGAACGGGATACGTGCGCGCGAGAAGTAGAGCGCGTTGCCGTTCCGATCGAGGACCACCTTCACGACGTTCGGGTCGTCCGCGTCGCGCAGTTCGGCCATGGGCGAGGCGAGCGTGCTCATCACAACCCACGGGTCGGCGAGCAGCGGGGCGACGGCTGCGTCGATGGCCTCAGGGCTGATGAGCGGCTCGTCCCCCTGCACATTGACGACGACGTCGCAGGAGAGCTGCCGCGCAGCCTCGGCGATACGGTCGGATCCACTGGTGTGGTGCGCCCCGGTCATCAGCGCATGGCCACCGAAGGCGGTCACCGCGTCGGCGATCCTGGTGTCGTCGGTCGCGACGGCCACGGCGTCGACGCTGGCGGCCGCGGCGGTCCGCCGGTACACATGCTCGATCATCGGGCGACCGGCGATCTCGACGAGCGGCTTGCCGGGGAAGCGGGTTGATGCGTAACGGGCGGGGATGAGTGCGACCGTGCGGAGGGGCTGAGACGTCCGATCGAAGGGATTTCGGAACGTTTCAGGGTGCACGTCGAATCCTAACACGGTGACACGAAACTGGATCCACCGGCGGTATGATGAGCCCGATGTTCCCCGGCACGTGGAAGGGCACGCTCGTCTGGTCGGGTACGACGGCACTGGCAACGTGGCTGGCGTCTGCGCCGGCTGTCGTGGCGCCGGGCGAGAGTCGGCTCACACCGCCTGCCCGCTTCGACGCCGCGGCTACGCAGGCCGTTGTCGTGCAGATGCAGGAGCTGAACGACGAGGCTGAACGCCTGGCCCGCCGTCTGTCCGAGGTCGAGGAGTTTTCCGCGCCGGAGCGCGATCCCTTCCGTTTCGCGCGGGCGTCCGCGCCGGCTGCGCCGGCACCAGCTCCGGCGCCCGCCGCCCCGACCATCGCCGCGCCACTGCCGGTGCCGCCTCCGCCGTTCGCGCTGTCCGGAATCGCCGAGGACCGTCAGGGCGAGGTGGTCGTCCGCACCGCGGTCATCACGGGTAGTGGTGAGCTCTGGCTGGTCCGAGCGGGTGAGAAGGTGGAAGGGAAGTTCGAGGTGACGGCGGTGGATGCCGACGCGGTTGAACTCATCCGCGCCGACACCGGCACCACCGTCCGTCTTTCCTTTAGACCCTGACGAGGCGGGCGGTCTTGACCGCCGGCAACGCCCGCAGTTCAGCCAGCAGCGATTCCTCGACGGGCTTCGTCTCGTCGATGCTCACCACGCCGACCGCCTGCTTGCCGTCGCGTCCGAGCGCGAAGGTGCCGATATTGATCCCCTTCTTGCCCAGGACGGTCCCGACTTCACCGATGACGCCGGGCTGGTCGGTGTTGGAGAGGACGATCATCGACCCTTCGAGCACGGCCTCCACCGGGACGCCGTCGATGAGGACCAGCCGCGGGGCGGCCTTGTCGAACACCGCGCCCTCGACCCAATGCTCTCCGGCGCTGGTCTTCACCTTCACGGACAGCAGCCGCGTGTAGTCGCGGGCCCGCGTGCTCTGGGACTCGACGACTTCGATCCCGCGTTCCTGCGCAACAGCCTTCGCGTTGACCGCGCTGACGCCGGTCGAGAGGATCT
>JBIKWH010000097.1:0-6674 GCA_044356435.1 Vicinamibacterales bacterium | reverse complement strand
CCGCCTCGACACGCTGGAACTGGGAACGCTCACCGTGAAGAACGTGCCGGTGCTGATCAAGAACCCCGGGCTGGGCGCGCGCATTCCGAAGAAGGAAACCGACAGCTTCTCGCCGCTGGCGCTGGGTCTCTCGGCCTCTATCGACTACCGGAACCACGTCATCACCATGTCCCGGAACGTGCCGCAGGAGCCCGCGGACTTCGCGCTGCCGATGCGGATCCAGCGGCTCGCGCTCGTCAGGGGCGTGCTGAACAAGTCACAGCCGGCCTACTTTGTCGTGGACACGGGCGGCCAGGTGATCTCGATCAGCTCGTCGATCGCGGACGGCCTGAAGATGAAGCCGGTGCGCCGGATTCCGCTCAAGGTGTTCGGCATGTCCGGGTGGGACCGCGACGCCTTCCTGCTGCCGGGCGTGGACCTCTCGTTCGGGACCCTCAACTACACGAACATGCCGCTGGTGGTGCTCAACCTCCGGACGCCGAGCGCACTGCTCGGCTTCGAGATTGGCGGCATCGTCGGGCACAAGTTCCTCGCCCCGTATCGGGTCACGATGGATCTGGCGCGCAGCGAACTGCGCCTCGCCCGCAACTAGCGGTTAGAAGTCGTACCCGATCCACATCTGGAAGCGCGCCTTCCGGAACGCCGCGCTGCCGCCCTGCGTCGCGAAGACGACATCCTCCCAGTCGCGGTTCAGCAGCGTCTTCCACGCCCAGTCGAAGTGGACGGGGAAGCCCAGCAGGAAGGTTTCGAGCCCCACGCCGTAGGACGCACGGCCGTCGACGAAGCGCAGACCGCTGACCGCGCGCGGCGCACCGGTGATCGGCGCCAGCGTGACCGGGTCGTAGGTCACCGGTGCGTGCACTTCGGTCTTCCGGGTCATGAACGTGAAGTCCTGACCCGTGAAGCTGGCCGCTCCCGCATTCGCGAACAGCACGCCGCGGATACCGCCCAGGACGCCGATCGGCGTAAGCATCGCCTCGATCAGCGGAAAGCGCAGCTCGGCGTTCAGGAACATCACGCGCTGTCCGATGAACGACAGGTAGTCGTAGCCGCGCATCTCCGAGTTGCCGCCGAAATACATGTAGTCGGGATTCCTGCCCCAGCTCTGGAAGCCACGGGCCCGCAGGGCGAGGACGCCCGTGCCGCCCAGCCGCTGATAGAGCCGCGCGTCGGCGTCAACCGTCTGGCGGGAGACCGATTCGGCGCCAAGGCTCGGCGAGACCTGGTAGGTGCCGCGGAAGGTATTGCCGGCCAGCGGACCGAACTCCCGGAACACCGTCGTTTCCTGGACGAAGCTCACGCCGATCGGCGCGCTGAACCCGTTGTTGAAGAGTGGCTGCCCGCCGGTCTGCTGCTGCTGGAAGTCGAGCGAGAACTGCTGCAGCCCGGGGTCGTTGTACTCCTCGCGGTAGTGCACGAAGCCACCGAAGAACTCGACGCGCCGGTAGCGGTTGAACGGGTAGATGCCGAAGGCGGTGCCGCCCTGGATGGTCCGCGTCGCCACGGCGAGGTCGCGTGAGATGAGCCCGGAGAATGACGGGTCGAAGAAGACGCCGCCGAGGTTCCCGTAGAAGAACTGCTTCTGCGAGTACCCCTGGAACGAATACTGGAGCCGGTGCTCCAGGTTCGTGTAGCTGCCGCCGATCGAGCGGTACTGCTGGATCGAGGCAGCCGAAAAGGCGAACTGCTTGTCCCCCAACACGTCGCTGAACACCACCTGGGAGCCACCGAACACGTCGCCACCGCTCGTGACGCCGACGTTGATGGGCGGTCGCCCATCGAGGAACATCTTCTCGAAGGTGCCCTTCTTCCGCTGGTTCGTCGGCACGAGCGTGTGGCTGACCGGGCTCTGGAAGTCGATCACCGGTCCTGGCGCGCCGAAGTCCGCCGAGGCCGCCTTGGCCACCGGCTCCTTGCGGTCGAGCGCGTGCAGCTCGTACTCGCCCTTGTAGTAGGTGATGAAGGCGATCTGCTTCGTCTTCCCTCGGTTGAGCGCGATCGGCCCGACGTTCCCGGCCACGGCGTCGGTGTGCTGCACCAGCTCACCGGTCTTCAGGTTGAGCGTCCAGATGTTGTAGGTCACCCCGTTGCGGGCGTCATCGGGTGAGATCGCCTTGTTCGGGTCCATGGCCGTCGACGGAAAGACGACCGTGTCGGCGTCGAGGAAGCGGGCCTGCCCGTCGTCGTGCGTGCCGAACGTGACCTGCGTCTTCCGGCCTGTCGCCAGGTCCAGACGGAACAGCTTCTCGTTGCCGCTGATGCGGGCGATGTAGATGAGCGCCGAGCCGTCCGGCGTCCACGTTGGGCCCGAGTCCGCGAAGGCGTCCTTCGTGACGTTGGTCACGGCGCCGCTCTCGACGTCCACGGTGAAGATGTCGCCGGTGGCGTTCTGCAGGCCGGCGAACGCCACCTTCCGCCCATCGGGGGAGAAGCTGGGCGACTCCGGTTCATCGATCGTCTTCATCTCCAGACGCTTTTCGATCGCCCCAGTCAGGACGTTCTGGATGATGAGCGTGCGGTGCTTCTCGGTGCGCGCGAAGTAGGCGAGGCGGTCGCCGTTGGCCGACCACGACAACCACGCGACCGTGTTGTAGCGCATGCCCGGCTGGATGAGGAACTCGAAGCCCTTGTCCTTGTCGAACCCGTCCGTCAGGTTGCGGACGATGGAGCCGTCCTTGCTCGAGACCAGCACGATGTCGAGTTCCTGGTCTTTGCGGTTCACCGTGACCGGGGAGGGCTCCGCCGAGAGCACCTCGCGGAACTTCGTCTTCTCCGCGTTCGGCGCGAGGTTGCGGCCGTAATCCGCAGGACGCTCGCGATCGCGGAACGCCTTGAACCGATCCTTCAGGTACTTGTCGAACTGCTGATCGAACTCCTCGGCCGTCAGCTTGAACGCATCCTGGTAGGCATCCTCGCCGCCGCCGATCACGGACTTGCGGAGCGCGAACATGAACTGGCGGACGCCCTCCTTGCCCCAGCGGGCTTCCATGAACTCGAAGCAGGCGTGGCCGAGGTTGTAGACGAGGCGTGGGCTGCCGAAATTGCCGTAGCCGTCCATCTTGCTCATCTTCGGGATGATGTCGGCCACGGCGGCGTCGCGCACCGTCATCAGGTCGATGGGTCGCCACACACCGGCGAGGTAGTCGGAATTGCCTTCATGCACCCAGAGCGGGACGGACTGGCGGATGAGCCCCGCCGGAATGATGTCGTTCTGGAAGACGTGCCCGAGTTCGTGCACGACGAGCCGGTAGAGGAGATCCGGCGGCTCGTCGATCGGCAGCAGCATGCGGCTGCGCGCGGTGTCCACGAACGCGCCGACGCCTTCCGAGGCGCCGCCCGGGATGACGTTCTGCTGCTGGAACTCGGAACTGGTCTTGAAGAGGATGAGCGTGATCTTGCCGGAGATGTCGTGCTTGAGCGTGGTCGAGACGTGCTGATAGGCGCTCTCGGCGTACCCGGCCACACGGGCCAGGTGATCCTCCATCTCCGGGTAGTAGTAGATCTCGAAGTGATCCGTGACGTAGGTGTGCCACCGGAAGTTGTCGTACCGGATCTGGTTCTTGCCGAAGTACGGCACGAATGGCGTCTGTGCCGTGGCTGGTGCGGGCAGCAGTGCTGTCAGGAGGGCGGCGCTGGCCGCGACGAGAACCCCGCGCGTGAACCGGATCATGGATGGCTCCTTCGAGAGCGCCAGTGTACTCGGGCCGGAGCCGGCAATCGAGGGCGCCCCGGCCGCGCCAGGAGCAAGTCACATGCCGCGACGGACCCGGCGGCCGGAGCGGTACGTGCCGCGAAGTGTCGCCCCTGGGCGACGCCCGGTGGCGGAAGGGAGACACTCAGGCGATAATTCAGCTCATGTCCCAGACGTCTGACCGCTGGATTTCGATGGGCGCGGTGGCGACCGCCCTGCTGCTGCTCGTGTGCGACGTGGCCTGCCGGAAGCCGCCGGCCGAGGAGGCGCTGGTGAAGCCTGTCGCCGGCGCCTGCGACACGGCCGCCGCGGCCGACGACCCGTCGCCCTCCGCCATCGGCAAGCCTGCGGACCTCTCCATCAGCCTGAAGGACATGGACGGCGCGGACGTGCCCTTCTCGAAATACAAGGGCAAGATCCTGCTCATCAATTTCTGGGCGACGTGGTGCGCGCCCTGCAAGGCGGAGATCCCCGACTTCGTGGCGCTGCAGACCGAATACGCCAACGACCTGCAGGTGCTGGGCATCTCCGTGGACGACACGCCGGAGGATGTGAAGCCCTACGCCGAGCAGCTCAAGATGAACTATCCGGTGCTCATCGGCCTGAACCGGAAGGATGTGGAGACCTCCTACGGTCCCTTCCTCGGCATTCCGCAGACCTTTATCGTGGCGAAAGACGGGACGATCTGCCGGAAACACGCCGGGATCGCCTCGAAGGCCCGCTTCGACGCGGAAATCAAGGCGCTGCTCTAGCCGCACCGCTCCAGGTGCTGTCCAGGCGGCTCCGACGATCGAGAGTATGATTCGATCATGTTGAAGGGGTTCACGCACGCGCGGTTGGCCTGCGGGTGCAGGCTGGCGTTCCGCGAGGGCGTCGAGGGGAGTCCGGTTGCCGTCGTCGTGGCGGAGAAGGCTCCTGGCTGCGCCCTGTCACTCCACGTGCGCGACTTGCCGATCTACGACTATCGCGAGGCACTGCGCCCGCCGACGCGTTTCCTGGCCGTCGAAGAAGGCTTCGGCGAAGAAGAGAACTAGTCGGCGGCGCTGACTCAGCTCCGCAGCGCGGCCGTGATCGGCAGGCGGGCGGCGCGGAAGGCCGGCAGCAGGCCGCCAGCCACACCGATCAGCAGCGCCAATCCCATCCCGGTCATCAGCGCATCGCTCGTCACGCGGAACGCGAACGAGATCTCGGCGAAGTTCGCGCCGCCGGCGGCTGACGAGATGCCGTTGAACGGCAGCGCCAGCAGACAGCCGATCGCCCCGCCCACCAGCGCCAGCACCGTCGACTCCAGCACGAACGACGTGAGCACCGCCGCCTTCGAGAAGCCGAGCGCGCGGAGCGTGCCGATCTCGCGCGTCCGTGCGGCGACGATGGCGTACATCGTGTTCATCGCGCCGAACACCGCGCCGATCCCCATGACCACGGCCACGAACCCGGCCAGGGCGAGCAGCTGGCCGGAGACATCGCCGGACTGGTCCTCGTAGTACTTCCGTTCGTCGACTGCCTCCACCTGCATGCGCGGGTTGCGCTGCAGCTCAGCGTTCAACGCGCGGATGGCCCGCGGGTTCCGCATGCGGATCGTCAGCGACTGATACCCGCCGCCGCGGTTGAAGGCCGGCCCCATGGCATCCGCGTCGCCCCAGATCTCGCTCTCAAAGCCGCTGCCGCCCGCGTCGAGGATGCCGACGATGGTCCAGTCCTTCCGCTGCAGGCGGATCGTCTTGCCGACCTCCATGCCCTGCATGCGCTGCTGCAGTTTCCGGCCGACGACGATCTCGTAGAGGCCGGGCTCGAAGCGCCGTCCCTCGGTGATGCTCAGACCTGTGCGGACATCGAAGGCCGCCTGCGTGGTGCCGCGGACGGTGACGTTCGTGTCCATCCCGTCCTTCCGCTTCAACGAGGCGACAACGACCAGCTCGGGGGACGCGAGCGGGCGGCCGTCCTTGCCGGGCATTACACGCTCGTCGGCCATCAGCACCTGGGCGTTCTCGCGTGAGAGGCCGGAGGTCAGCTCCGAGCCGGAGCCGCGCTGCGTGATGATCGCGTTGTCCGGTGAGCCCGTGGCCCGCAGCGCGAGGCGGAAACCGTTCGCCATCGCGAAGAGCACCACCAGCACCGCCACGACCAGCGCGATGCCGCCGACGGCCAGCAGCGTGACACGGCCCCGGATGTAGAGGCTGCGGATGTTGTAGGAGAGCGGCAGCGCCATCAGATGGACCTCAGGGCTTCGGTGATGCGCGTGCGATACGCACCAAGGGCCGGCACAAAGCCCGCGCCGGTGCCGAGGACGACGGCCAGCGAGAAGGTGAGGAGCCCCACCGTGGTCGAGACCTCCAGGGCGGGGAAGTTCCCCAGGAGCAGGCCCATGAACGGCAGGTCCGCGACGTTGCCGACGGCGAAGCTCGCCATGGTGACGCCGAGCACGCCGCTCGTGGCCGCCATCGTGAACGCCTCGCTGATGATGAGCGCCATCACGAGACCGCTCGGGAAGCCCAGCGTCTTCAGCACCGCGATCTCGGTGCGCCGCTCGCGGACGGCCATGCTCATCGTGTTGGCCGTGACCAGCAGGATCGTGAACCCGACGGCCAGCCCGACGCCGTTGAGCAGCCCGACGAGGTTGCCGGTCAGGGCGATGAAGCCTTCGAGAAACGCCCCTTCGGTCTCCGTCTTCGTCTGGACGTCGCTGTTCTCGAAGTTCGCGTCGATCGCCTTCATCGCCGCGTTCGCCTGACCCGGCTCGGTGAGCTGCACGGTGAACGTGCCCGCGCCGGCATAGCCGCCGGCCGTGCCGCGGATCGTCTCGTAGAGATACTTGTAGTGAAAGAACATCATCCCGAGGTTGACCGAGCTGCGCTTGCCCGGAGGCGCGTCGTAGAGGCCCCGGATGTGGAACGTCATCGGGCCGCGGACGCGGTAGGGCGGGATGAAGCTCTCCATCTGGAACGTGTCCCCGACCTTGAAGCCGTACTTCTCGGCCACATCC
>JBIKWH010000096.1:0-6693 GCA_044356435.1 Vicinamibacterales bacterium | reverse complement strand
TATCACCGGCTCGGGGACTATGAGCACCGCCAGCGCAACCGCCTGAAGTTCCTGATCAAGGCGATCACGTGGGACAAATGGCGGGCCGCTTACGAAGAGGCGCTCCTCGAGGTGCGCGCAGAGGGACGCAAGCCGTTGCCCTTCGACCCGGAGCACCCGCCGGTGGAGGTGGCGCCCGAAGGCCAGCGCCCCGAGGCGCCGACGGCGACCGAGATCGTGACGCTCGTGACGGCGACCAAGACCACCGGTCCGGGACTCCACCCGGGGACGATCAAGCTCAACGTGCTCTCCGAGAACTACACCCGGTGGGCGGAGACCAACGTCCGGATGCAGAAGCAGCCCGGTTACTACGCGGCGACGGTTCGTCTGCCGCTCGGCGACATGACGGCTGGCCAGATGCGCGCCATCGGCCTCATCTCCCGTGCCTACGGTGACGGTGAGGTGCGCGTGACGCCGCAGCAGAACCTCGTGATTCGCTGGGTGCCCGAGATCCATCTCCGCAAGATGTGGGCGTCCCTGCAGCAGGCGGGGCTCGGCGGAGCGGAGGCCGACACGATTGCCGACGTGATCAGTTGTCCAGGCGCGGAGAGCTGCCGTCTTGCCGTCACGCACTCCCGCAGCCTCGGTCGCGTGCTGACCGAGTTCCTGTCAGGACGGCCGGACCTGGTCTCAGCTGCGGATGGCGCCGACATCAAGATCAGTGGCTGCCCGAACGGCTGCGGTCAGCATCACATCGCGGCCATCGGTTTCCAGGGCAGCGTGCGGCGCCTGGCCGGCAAGGCCGTGCCGCAGTACTTCGTGATGATCGGCGGGCAGGTCGGAGCGGAGCGCGCCGACTTCGGACGCGTGGTGGCGAAGATTCCGGCGCGGCGTCTCACGGAGACCGTCGAGCGGCTCGTGGTGCACTACCGCGACCATCACGTCGGTGATGAGCGCGCGGCCGACTTCTTCCGCCGGATGACGATCGAAGAGGCCAAGCGCGTGCTCGGCGATCTCGAAGGCATGACGGTCACCGACGCGAAGCCCGAGGACTACGTGGACCTCGACCAGACCGGCGAGTTCAATCCCGAGGTGATGGACGGGGAGTGCTCCGCGTAGCATCGCCGCGCGCGCAATTGCGCGTAGACTAGCGCCACCTGATGAGCAGACTGAAGGTGGCCGTACTCTTCGACCGCATTCTGGTCGAAGAGGGCGACGACGCCGCAGCGGCGGAGAAGGCGCCCGTCACGCGAACCCTCGACAAGAAGGAAGTCGAGGAGGAGGTGGCGGACGTCCTCACGAAGCAGGGGCATGAGCCGTCGCTGGTCGAGCTGGACGGCACGGCCAGGAGTCTGCAGGCCCTCGCCCGGCTCGACTGCGACCTGATCTTCAACCTCACCGAGTCCTTCGGTGAGGACGACACGGCCGACTTCAAGATCGCCGGCTTCCTCGAACTGCTGGGGAAGCGCTACACCGGGTCAGGCACGCACGGGCTGATGCTCGCGCAGGACAAGGCCATCGCGAAGAAGATCTTCGCCTTCCACGGCATCCGCACACCTGTCTTTGCCAGGAGCTTCCGCGGCCGGCTCGACTTCTCACACGACCTGCAGTTTCCGGTCATCGTGAAGCCGGCCCGGGAGGATGGTTCCATCGGGATCGAGTTCAGCGCCGTCGTCAGCTCGATCAAGGAGTTGATGGAGCGGATCGACTGGCTCCACCAGCACTTCGATTCACCGGTGCTCATCGAGGAATACGTGGAGGGTCGCGAGCTCTACGTCGGCGTGCTTGGCAATGACAAGCCGGAGGCGCTGCCGATCGTCGAGCTGGACCTTTCGAAGCTGCCCGAGGGCACGCCGAAGATCGCCTCCGCGGAAGTGAAGTGGGGCAAGGGCACGCGCGCGTATCGCGACACGAAGTCGAGCATCGCGGTGGATCTGCCCGACGAGACGGTCGCGCTTGCCCAGCGGACCGCGATCGCCGCCTACCAGGCACTCGAGCTCCGGGACTACGGCCGGGTGGACATGCGCCTGCAGGCCGATGGCGCCGTGCAGGTGATCGAGGTCAATCCGAACCCGTGGCTCAGCTCCAGGGCCGAGCTCGCCATGGCCGCCCGCAAGTCGGGCCGCACGTATCCGCAGCTCGTCATGGAGATCGTCAATCTGGCACTTGCCCGAGTCTGACAGAGTCGATCGTCAGAACGTTGACGACTGGCTTCGCGCAACGCGCAGTTCTTCCCAACTCACACGCTCATACGGACTTAGCTCGCCAGAAGCCTGCGGCTTGCCGGGAACAGCATTGCAGCGGACGGGCTGGAATGAGGGATAAACTGTAAAAAACGGCCTATTTTCGGCCAAATTCCGTTGCGGATGGGTGGTTCGGCCCCGTATAATGAAACCACTTTCGACGGGGCTTTCTTCCTGCCATCCAGGCTATTTCCACAACGGGGGACGCGTGAATTTCAAGGTTGGTGACAAGGTCATCTACCCGAACCATGGTCTCGGGATCGTCGAACGGATCGAAGAGAAGACCATTCTTGGTACGACCTGCGGTTTCTTCCATCTCAGAATCGTCGGCAATGACACAACCGTGCTGGTCCCCGTCGCGAACGTGGACGGCGTCGGCCTGCGCAAGGCGATCGAGGACGAAGAGGTCGAGCGGATTTTCGGTCTGCTGAGCGACGGCAAGATCGACAACCACCAGAACTGGAAGGGTCGTTTCAAGGACAACTCCGACAAGATGCGCACCGGGTCGATCTACGACATGACCGATGTGCTGAAGAGCCTGACCTTCCTGGCCAAGTCCAAGAGCCTGTCGTTTCGTGAGAAGCGGATGCTGGATCGGGCGAAGGCCCTGATCGTGTCCGAGATCTCCGAAGTGATTCGCGCGAAGGCCGTGGACATCGAAGTGCAGGTGGACGTCGCCCTCGAGAAGTGTTTCGTCGTCAAGGCGCGCAACGTGGCCCGTACGGCCGCCCGCGCCAAGACGGCCAAGGCCGCCAAGGCCAAGGTGCTCCCCGCGAGCGCACCTGTCGCCCGGCGGGCCGCCGCTCGAGCATCGTAGCCCTCATACCACTCCGATGCTGTGAGCCCGGGCCGGTACGCCACCGGCCCGGGTGTTTTCTTGTACGGGGAACCGCATGGCCGCCGTCCGCTCGATCCTCGCCTACCTCATCACGCTGATCTACATCGCGATCGCCGGGCCGGTCGGCGTGCTGATTGCGGTCGTCTTCCGCTGGAAGTGGGGTCTCTATCGGCTGGGCCACGCCGGCACCTGGCTGGCGCTCCGGTCCGCCGGCATCCGGTACCGCGTGACGGGCCTCGAGCACGTGCCCGCCGAGGCCGTCGTGTTCTGCTCGAATCATGAGAGCAACGTCGACCCGCCCGTGCTCTTCAAGGTGCTGCACCCGCAGCTCCACGTGCTCTACAAGGCCGAACTCCACAAGTTCCCCATCATGGGCACCGTATTCGACGTCGGCGGCTTCGTGCCCATCGACCGCGGCGACCGCGAGCGGGCCATGGCCTCGATCGCCCGTGGGGCGGCCGCGCTCCGCGCCGGCCTCTCGTTCCTGATCTTTCCGGAAGGCACGCGCAGCCGGACCGGTGAGCTGCTGCCCTTCAAGAAGGGCGGGTTCATCATGGCGCTGCAGGCACAGGTGCCGATCGTGCCCGTGGCCGTCACCGGAGGCCGCGCCGCCATGCGGAAGGGCAGCGCGTTTGTCTATCCGGTGACCGTCCGGGTGCGGGTGGGCCAGCCGATCCCGACGGCCGGGCTGGGCATCTCCGACAAGGAAGCGCTCATCGCGCGCGTGCGCGGCGCGATTCAGCAGTTGCTGAACGAGGAGAAGGCCGGCGGACGCGGCGTTACCGCGCGGTCCTGAAGGTCAGCGTCCACGGGACGAGCGGCACCTTGTCGAAGCCCCGAATCCCGGCGAGCAGTTCCACTGTCACGGGCATATCGGCGTCCAGCGGGCGCGCGAAGCTGATCTCGAGCGCGTGCGCGCCGGCGTCGTAGCGCACTTTCCATTCCGGGACTTTCAGATCGGTGGAGCCGGCGTAGGCGATCCGCACCTGGTCCGTGAGCGTCGCCTGGTCGATGTTCCGGGAGAACTGGATGCGCAGGCGGGCAGCCAGCGGCACCTCGCCCTCATCGGCCGTCGGGTCGCTGAAGACGACCTCGACCGGCGGCGACGGCGGTGGCGGCGCGGTGACCTCGCGCTCCGTCGTAGTTACATCGGGCTGCGTCGTCTCCACGAGCTTCGTCGCTTCGAGCCGGACCAGCCCGCCCGTCGCCCTGACGGTACCTGTGGCTTCCAACCAGTAGCGGCTGTCGACCCGGGCTTCCACGTTCAGGTCGAAGCCCTTGCCCTTCGGTCGGAGGCCGGTCACCCACACCGACGCATCGCCGTTCTTCAGCACGAAGTCCGAGGTGCTGACCTTGGGCGTGCCCGGCTGGTCACCGAACAGATTGCGTCCCCGGAACTGGCCCGCGACCGTGACGACCTGACCGTCGTACTTCCACGGTTCGAGCGCCAGCGTGCGGATCGTCAGGGCCGATCTGGTGGGGGCGTCGCTGACGCGGTCCACGCGCAGCATCAGTTCCTCACCCGGCCGAGGCCAGGTGTCGGTGGCCGTGCGCTCGTACCCGGTGAGGCGCGGATCGTTCGCGTCGAGCTTGCCGACATCGACGAAGATGCCGCGCGCCTCGGCCGTCCCCTCCGGCGCAACGACGCCGGCCTGCAGCAGCAGCCGCATTTCGTGCGTCTCCGTCCGGAGCGAGACTCGCGAGCCCGTCCGCGCCACGGTGCCCCGGACGACGACTGTCTGCAGGTGGAAGAAGGACGGGAACTGGCGGAGGCCGTCGAGCGTGGTCAGTCGCGCCGGTGCCTGCGCCGACGGGGTGACGGCGAGAACGAGACAGGCCAGCAGGCCGAGGCGCAGGCGCATGTGCTGATTGTACGGGGCCGGACCAGCCCCGGCTTTCGGTACAATCGCGAGACCCGTGAAGGTCTCTCAGAAGCGTCGGACCTCGTTCGACCAGATTTCGGAGCTCACGACCAACCGACTCTCGGTCTACCTGCGCTGCCTGTCGGAGCTCGAAGCGGCCGGTGTGCAGACGATCTCGTCGCAGACGCTGGCCGCGCAGTTCCGGCTGAATGCCGCGCAGATCCGGAAGGACCTGGCGTACTTCGGCGAGTTCGGCGTGCGGGGCGTGGGCTACTACGTGCGCGATCTCAAGCGCCACATCCGGCAGATTCTCGGGTTGGACAAGAGCCTGCGCGTGGCCATCATCGGCGCCGGCAACCTCGGTCTCGCGCTGGCGGACTACCCGGGCTTCCGGAACGAAGGCTTCGAGATTGTGGCGCTGTTCGATGCCTCGGTGGACAAGGTCGGACAGCAGTCCAAGGGCGGTGTGCCCATCCACGGGATGCGCGACCTGAAGCGACTCGGGCGGCGCATCGACATCGTCGTGCTCGCCGTACCTGTGGCCAGCGCCCAGGTCGTGGCTGAACAGGCGGTGGCGCTGGGCATCAAGGCGATTCTGAATTTCACGCCGGCCTCGTTGAAAGTGCCGTCCAACGTGAAGGTCAAGAGCGTGGACTTCACGATCTCGCTCGAGAGCCTCTCGTTCTATCTCGCCAGCGGAGCGAGCACATAGCGATGCCCACGCACAAACTCTCCCACGTCGACGCCAAAGGCCGGGTGACCATGGTGGACGTGACGGACAAGGCGGTGACCGACCGCGTGGCCGTCGCGCGCTGCGAGATCACCATGAGCGCCGAGGCACGCAAGGCCATCCGCACCGGCGCCGTGAAGAAGGGCGATCCGCTGCAGGCCGCCAGGCTGGCCGGCATCATGGCCGCCAAGCAGACCTCGGCGCTGATTCCGCTCTGCCACCCGCTGCCGATCTCGCACGCGGACGTGCAGATCACGCCGACGCGGCGCGGCTATCGCATCGAGGCCTCCGTGCGCACCACCGCGCGGACAGGCGTGGAGATGGAAGCGCTGACGGCGGCGTCGGTGGCCGCGCTGACCGTCTACGACATGATCAAGGCCGTCGACAAGACGATGGTCATCGACGGGCTCGCCGTCATCGAAAAGCGTGGTGGCCGCACCGGTACCTATCGCCGCTCGACCGCATGGCGCACGTAGCCATCGTCACCAGCGGTCACTTCTGCACGAATCCGCGGGTCTGGCGAGAGGCGGACGCCCTGTCCGGCCGTGGCCATGACGTCGCCGTCGTCGGGGTGTCGTTCGACCCTGCGCAGGCGGCGCTCGACCGCGAGATGCTCGCCACTCGACGCTGGCGCCTGCGCGTTGCCGCGGACCTGACGGGTGACGCGCCGGCGCGCCGGCTGGCGCGGACGTGGCACCGGGCTCGGACGCGTCTGGGCAAGGCGCTGGTCCGCCGTGGCGTCGGGAGTCCACATGCCCTCGGCTACGCCGTGCCGCGCCTGCTGGCGGCGGCCCGCGCGGAACAGGCGGCCTTGACGATCGTCCACCTGGAGCCCGCGCTGTGGGTGGCCACGCGGCTGATCCGGGATGGGCGACGCGTCGGCGTGGATGTGGAGGATTGGTACTCCGAGAACGACGACGGTTCCGCGGAGGCGAACGCCGCGCAGCGGCGCATGCTCCGGAGGCTGGAGGCCGACGTGCTGCGGCATGCGGTGCACCGGACCGCGACGTCGGATGCGATGGCCTCGGCGCTCGTGGATGC
>JBIKWH010000095.1:0-6698 GCA_044356435.1 Vicinamibacterales bacterium | reverse complement strand
CGGGCGGCATCATGCCGGAGACCACCCGCCCGATGAACGTCTTCCCGGTGCTGCTCGGTCCCTGCACGAACACCGACAGGGGATCGTCGAGCAGCCGGCTCGTCATCGCGAGGTAGACGATCATCGCGGTGCCGCTGTCGCAGGCGAGGCCGCAGGCGAGGATGTCACCGAGGATCTCGTCGACGAGGTCGCCGCTGCCGAGCTGCTCGAGGGCCTCGGCGCGGATCTCGGGCGGATCCTCGGGGATCTCGTCGTCCCGGTCCCCCTCGTCACCGTCCGCCGGCGCAGGCCGGTCGGCCAGCTCGAGGAGCTGGTCCTCGAGCCAATGCGGGTCGAGACCCGGGAGCTTCTCCGCCGCCGCCTCGATGAACCGCTTCCGCTGGGCGGCGACCGCCGGCACCAGCTCGTCCGTCCATGCGAGGGATCCGTCGTCGCGCCGGATGGTGACGACGTGCTTCCCGCTCCTGCCGTTCGTTGCCTCGATCTTCATGCTGCACCTTTCGTGATGTCGCCGGCGGTCGCGCCGGCCTGCGTCCATGCCCTGAGGTCCTTGATGCCCTGCGGCGGTCGCCGCAGCTCGGCCCGTGCGATCCCGTCGAGGCGGCGGAGCAGCTGCTCCGCGCCGCGCAGGCCCGGCTCGTCGTTGTCCGCGACGACGATCACTCGCCCGGGTCGGTGCCTGAGTACCCGCGCTACGGTCTCCTCGAGGGTCCCCGAGCAGCTGAACCGCCCGATGGCCGCGAGGCCGACGGTCAGCGCGGCGGCGGCGTCGCTCGCGCCCTCGCAGATCACCAGCTCCTCGCCGCGCACGTCGAGGTGGAACGGCTCGAACACGCCGCTCGAGTGTCCCTTCACGACCCGCTTCTCGCCCGTCGAGCTGAACCGCTGCTGGATCCCGACGACGCGTCCGCGCCCGTCGCGCATCGGGAAGGTCCACGCCGAGAGCGCGGCGTTCCAGCCGACGCGCATCCGGTCGAGGGCGTCCGCGCCGACGCCGATCCGCGCCGCGAGCGCGGTCCGCGCCGAGGCCGCATTCGAGGCGAGGTAGTAGCGGTCCGCCACGTCGCCCACGTCCTGCGCCTGCGCCGGCACGGTCCTCGACCACGTCGTCGTCCGGACCCGCTCGCGCTCGCCGTCGAGGTGGAGGTAGCCGGCGGTGCCGAGGTCGCGGACCGCGCCCTCCGGCGTCCTCGGGCAGATCGTCCCCACGTCGACGCGGACGCACCAATCCGCCTTCCCGCAGATCGGGCAGGGCCTCGAGCGCGACACGGGTTCCCAGCGGCCCCACGTCATCGCCGCGCCTCCTCGATCAGTCGGCGCACGTCTTCGACGCTGAACCGCACGGCGCGACCGAGCTTCAGCCGGTGCAGTCGCCCGGTGGCGATCAGCCGGTCGAGGGTGTTCCGCGAGCAGTTGAGCAGCTCGCACACGTCCTTGACGGTGAGCAGCCGGTCGCGCTGCGGGTCGATCCGTTCAGCGTCCACGTCGGTCCCCCTTCCGTCGCGGCGAGGGCAGCTCGCTCGCGGGATGGCCGTCTCCGGCGACACGCCGGCGCACCGCGTCGGTGAACGCGGAGAGCAGGAACCAACGCTGCCTCCCGATCAGGATGCTGGGGACGACGCCGCCGGCGGCGGCTTTGGCAATGTCCGAGGGGCGGAATCCGGTCTTCTTCGCCAGTTCGCGTAGTCGGAGGAGGGGTTCATTGCCAACGTGGGGTCGATTCATGCCCCCGATGGTCACGCATTCACCTCGGCGCGGCGCGGGTGTGTCGCGACAATCCGCCAAAGTCCGCTCTGGACCCGTTCATGTTCCGCGCTACTTCCGGACCTTTCCGCTCGTCCGCTTCGATGTTGTTCTCGATCCACTTGGCATCAAGCTTGTCGCGCAGCGTTACGGGGAGCCTGAGATGCTTCAGGACGCTAGTGATGCTGTAGAGGACCTCGCGTCCACTGCCTACCTTCGTTCCGACAATCTTCCCGGCGTCGCGCCACTTCCTGAGATTCTCCGCGCTCGCAACCCTGATCGGCTCAAAGTAGGCCGCTGGCATCATGTCGGTCGCGAGATCCCGCTCCGGCGCTGTCTCGATCCACTCAAGCCACTCCTGAAGAACGTGGGTGGCGAGCAAGTTCACGGCCCGAATCGTTGCTGGCTTATCAAGTTCTCCAAGGATGCAATGTTGCTCGAGCGATGGCGGCCCGCCTGGTACGCGGTGAGTTGGGATTCCCTCTTGGATGTGCCAACGAGCAGGTATCTCTCCGGGCGGATCTGAAATGCGCTCCGCCCACCAGAATCGGATCTCGGGAGCGGAGAATCTTCCGATGAGGGAGTACCGTTCAACGTGCCTGAAGTCTTGCTCTAGAGCCTTGAACCACTCCTCGCTTCCGATCAGCCCACGTCGGGCGCAGTCAAGCTGCCGGCGGACTAGTCGGACCACTGTTCGCAGGTAGTGGTCTCGGCTCGCGGCGATAGGTCCCGGGTCAGCCTTTTCCGGCGTCGGCTCTGGCGCCTTCTTCAATGCCTTCTTCGCCATGTTGCACCTTTCACCGCGACGGCCACCCCTGCCGCCTCCGGTGCAGGGAAGGGGGCGGGGTAGCCTACGGCGCGTTTCCGGGTACGCCGGCGGTTGTCAAAGGTTAACTCGGTGCCACGCCGGTTCATTAGGCCCATGGCATAATGAAGCGGATGGAAACCATTCAAGACCAGATCCGGGAACTGCAAACCAGCGTCCGCCGCCTGCGGATCGCCATTGTTGCCCTTGGCAGCGTGCTAACGGGCATTGTGCTGTTCGGGCCTGTCAGCCTGCTGCGCAACGCCACGTTCGACACGATCACATGCATGGCATTGAAGGTTGTGGACGATACTGGGAAGACACGCATCTCCGCCGGCGCGAACCCCGACGGCTGGGCTGGCGTGAAGTGGATTGACGAGGACGGGAAGGATCGCATCTCCGCCGGCACGTACACCAGCGGCGCGGCTGCTGTGTCGTGGCTTGACCAGGACGGGAAGGTACGCATTGGCGCAGTGACGAAACCCGATGGATCGGCTGGCTCGGTGTGGTTCGACACGGAGGGGAAGGAGCGCATCGTCGCTTCAACGGTCGCCAACGGCCAAGCCGGCGTGTTGTGGCGCGACAAGGACGGGAAGGAGCGCATTTCAACCGGAACGGACCCCGACGGCGGGGCTGGCGTGAAGTGGCGCGACAAAGACGGAAAGGAACGTATCGGTGCGGGAGTGTCATCCGACGGCACGGTCTTCCTCCCGACGAAGGACGAAAAGTGAAGGACATCGTCCGGAAGCCGTCGATGGTTCCCGGCTACCCGTAACCCATCCACGAGCGGGTACTACACGCCTATGACCTCACCGTCACCAAACGGACGAAACGCCCGAGGCCGATTCGCCAAGGGCAACGTTGGCGGGCCGGGGAACCCCTATGCCAAGCGTGTAGCCGACCTGCGGGCCGCGCTCCTCGAGAGCGTCACCGAGCAGGACATTCGCGCCGTGGCACGTGCGCTCGTCAAGCGGGCGAAAGAGGGCGAGGTTCCCGCCGCACGGGAGCTTCTCGATCGCCTACTGGGCAGGACGGCTGACTCTGCCTTGGACAGAGCTGGCCCGCCCGTCATTCATCTCGTCACGGGCGTCCCGGATGCCGAGTGCGACAATCACAGATCTCAGTCCTGAAGGCCGCAGTACGAGCCTAGCTTTCGCGAGACTAGCTCGGCCCATGCCTCCTCCTCCGAGGTCAGGTCGTCGAAGCAAAGCCTGTAGGACTTAGCGAACTGCTTGTCTCTGAAACCTCCATATCCCATCCCGCAGATAAGCACAAGAAATGCAGCGATCCCGCCGACACCAATCGCGTCACCCGCTTCATCACCGCCGTAGGTGCCGCTGATAATCGTAATCAAGAGCGCGCCCCCAAGCATCCAACCTGTCGCATGGGTGATCTGCCGCCGCTCGATCCGATCGGCGATCTTCTGAATCGCCGCCGCCTCGATGCGCCGCACATCAAGTGCGCACCGTGGCTCCATGAGAATCACAGGCGATGACTCGCTCAGAATGATTGCCTCGACGGGAGCGCTGCCTCGAGTCCGAAAGGCCAAAGGCATGGACTCTTCCGAAGAATTCTCGGCGCAGGGTAAGTCCGACGCCTCCGCAAGCGTCTTTCGCGGCTTGCGCGTCACGACGGGTTGACCAGGTTCAGCGGACAATCCGACGGCGGAATGTCCTGGCGAGGAGCGTCGCCCCAGTCGGCGAGCAACGCGCCCAAATCTGCGCCGTCCACCTTAGCGTCGAAGTTGATGTCGGAGCGGTAGGTCAGGCCTTGGGCGGGGTCGGAGAACACCTTCCACCCGGGTGAGCAGAACCCCGCCTCTATGTTGTTGCAGTAGCCCGAATTCGCGTATGGATAGAAGAGTCGGTACTCGATTCGGCCATCAGACCACGCACGGAACACGACCCCTGAAAATGTATTGCTCGACCAGGTCGCTGGAGGGGCTACTCCGTACCACACAATCGTCGGCCCGGCCTGCGCCGTGGCGGCGGTGTTGACGGCGGACGCTGCGACGGTGACCGCGCTTGCGCTCGCAATTGGCGCGAGGCTGCTGACGAACGGGTAGGCGAGGGCTGCTGCCGCCGCCACGCAAAGGCCGAAGCCGGTTGAGATGTTCTTCATGGTCGGAGTTCCTGGGCGCAGTGGCCCGTGGTGAGAGGGATACGAAATCAGGGGTTCCTCGCGACGCGGAACCCGAAAGCGCTAGAGGCCCACTCTGGAGTGCCAAATCGGTGCGACGCTCGGCAGTAGATCCCATGACCGTCCCAACTACCGCCCCGTAGTAGCCGCCAGCCCGCTGGGGTCGCAGAGGTCGGCCCGGGCGGATCGACGGTTGGACTGGTGGAGTAGTACGAGCTGCCGTACCAGTCATCGACCCACTCCCATACGTTTCCCGCCATGTCGTGGAGTCCAAATCCGTTTCCAGCCTTCCCGCCCACCGCGTGCGTTTGCCCCGCTGAATTGCTCGAGATCCACGCTAGGGTTCCGAGCTGTGCGTCAGAACTAGTGCCACCGGGGAATGACGGCGACCCGTGGTAGGAAGTGGTTGTGCCGGCTCGATAGCAGTATTCCCACTCCGCTTCCGTGAGAAACCTCATGCCACTGGCGGCAAGAAACGTTAGCGCCATTGAGCGAGTAACTCTCTCGACGGGTCTTGATAGAGAATCGGTGTAATTCTTGAACTGGCTCGGATTTGTCCCCATGCGAGACACCCACTGACTCTGCGTTACCTCGTAGCGACCAACGTAGAAGGGGCTGCTCATGACGACCTGATGCACCGGGCTTTCGTCCGCGTTGCAGGGGTACAGCTGCGATGCCGAGCATCCCATGGAAAGCGCACCCGGCGGCACCAAGAGCATCTCAATCTGCGTCGCCGTGTCGCGCACGCGCCAGGCGAGGCCCGTTGCCTCGATCGCAGAACGCAGCGCCGGGTTGGTCACCACGGCCGGATCGGGCAGCAATTCAACGAGCGTCGCCCACGACGGGACGGGCGATGCGTAGGTGAATCCACCCGGCACCACAACGCTTCCCTTGCCACCCGACACGATGACGCTCGCTGCACCGATCGGCCCAGGCGGTGTGACCGCCGTCATTCTTGAGTCGTTGATGACCGTGACCGCCGACGCCGGAGACCCCCCGACAGAGATCTCCGTCACATTCCCGAGGCACTCACCTGTGAGGGTCACCAGTGTCCCACCCGCTGGCAAGCCGCCGCTAGGAGCGATCGCGGACACGACCATCTCGCGATAGGTGAAGGCGGCTGCCAAGACCGACGTTCCACCGAGCGTGGCCACCGCCACGTCCGCAGCGCCCGACGCGCCGGCGGGGACGGTCGCGCGCACCGATGTCGCCGAATCGACCGTGACGCCGGAACACGCCACACCGCCGACGGTCACGGACACGACCGAGCCGAGCCATGTCCCTGTGATCGTCACCTCCGCGCCGCCGAGCAGGCAGCCCTGCGCTGGCGAGACCGACGAGATTGTCGCGGGGCAGTAACCCCAGTTGGCGAGAAGCGTCCCAAGGTCGGCTCCGTCCACCGCTCCGTCGCCGTCGATATCGGAGGCAGTCGAGAAGGGGTCGGAGGTGCGCGGCCCCCAGTACGAAAGCATCGCGCCAAGATCTGCGCCGTCCACGCGGCCGTTGGCGACGATGTCGCCCTGGCAGCCCTGCGCGGCGACAAACCGCCCCGGAAGTCCCGCGGCGAGCGCCAGCGCGACGAGTGCGATGCGAGAGTAGAGACGCCCTGGAGTCATAGTCATTTAGTAGGCCCTCGGCGATACGACAAGGTAACACGAGGGAACCGGATGGCAATGCCGGATGCTCCATTCCGCGTGGGGGATTACTGCCCGCTGGGCGCCACCGTAACGCAATAGCACCGGGAGCCGCACCGCATACGGCTCCCGGGCGTGAGGTTGTGCGCCCCCGTGGCCGTCAGGGGACTAACGGCGCGAGGGTTCCCCCTGGAATTGTCATGCAGGGGAACGTCGCCTCTGGCTCACACGGCGGCTGTTGCCCCCAGTTTGCGAGAATCATGCCAAGGTCTGCGCCGTCCACCGTCCGATTGCCGTCGAGGTCGGCGCGGCAGGCGAAGCCGTTACCGCCTGGGGGTTGCAGCACTTCGATCCAATTCCCCCCATCGCACCAAAAT
>JBIKWH010000094.1:0-6752 GCA_044356435.1 Vicinamibacterales bacterium | reverse complement strand
CAGCTCCGTGACGGCCTCGAGGAGCGGGCGGCCTGCCGGAAACGAGGCGCGGGCGTAGTGCGCCACCTCTTCCGTCGACCGAACATTCGGCGACTCGAACACGTACTCGATCACGTCGAGGGGCAGCTGTTCGTGGTCGCGGGCGCGCTCCCAGGGCTCGGCGGCGGCCGGCCCAGGGGGCGGCGGCGCGACGACCTCGATGCGGCTCCGTGCCGTGATCCGCAGCTCGCGGTGCGCGCCTTCCATCATGAAGAACGTCGTGTCGTTCCCGTGGTAGTCGCGATGGCCGCGGCTGACCACCGGCGCCGGGTCGATCTCGAGCGTGTGGCCGAGGCAGGTCTGACGCGCCAGCGGCCGCGGCGAGAGCCGCGCCACGTGGTGCGAGAGCAGCACGGGCTCGCTGTAGCGGTAGTGCGTGGTGTGGGTGATGTCGTAGCGCACGGTGTTTCCTGAAGCGGTGTCTCTCAGGGCGGGCGGTCTACTGACTGACCCGCACTTCCGCGTGGCTGAAGTAGGACGCAGCCAGGGCGTCCGAGAACCCGCGCAGCCGGTCGTCGACCAGATCGATCAGGTCGAAGAGCGGGGCAAAGCCGGCGTCGTCGGTGGGGCGGCCAAGGTCGCCGAAGTCCGCCTGCTCCAGCCGGGCCATCACGTCGGCGATGAGCGCGGGCTGCTGGGTCACCTGCGCCGCGGCGTCGTCGTGCGGCAACTGGGCCAGATGGTCCGCCAATGCGGCGAGCTGGAAGGCCAGCGCGCGCGTGTTCGAGGGGTCGCCGAGCAGCAGGTCGAGCACGGGCGGCAGCTGTGGTTCCGCGAAGTAGCGCCGACGGTAGGTCATGCCGCTGTCCGCAATCTCGAGCAGGGATGCGAGCACGCGCGTGACCGGCCTTGCGACTGTGAGCGCGGAACGCACCAGCCCCGCGGTGGCGACGGCCCGTTCGAGCCGTCGGCCCATGTCGAGGAACCGCCAGCCGTAGCCGCGCGTCATGTTCTCCATCTCCATGCCGCTGAAGGCCGCGAGGTTCGTGATGAGCTGGTTCAGATGGCGGAGCACGTCGTCCACCTGCAGGCGGCCCCGCCGGAGCGAGGCGTCCCCTTCGAGCTGGCTCAGGATGCGCCACGTATCGAGCGAGAGGCGGTCCCGGACGGACATCGCGATGCGCCGGATGTCGGCCAGCGGTCCGCGCAGCGCGCTGGCCTGGCCGTCCTGGCTGAAGAGCGCGGCCAGCGTGGCCTCGAACGAGGCGAGATCCCGGCCTGAGCCGGCCGACTCAGCCGGCCACGCGCCGAGGTCCACGAGCAGCCGCTCGAGCGCCTCCGCCTCGGGTGTCCGCGTCGTCATGTCCTCGCGCGTCACGGCCGTCACGAAACTGCGCAGCAGGCGCACGGTCTGTTCGGCGCGCTCGACCTGACGCCCGAGCCAGAACAGGTTGTCGGCCACGCGGCTGGGCAGGTCCGTGCCACGGCGCTCCCGCTGCACGCGCACTTCGGAGGGTGGCAGGAGCGAGACGGCCGGCGGCGGTGTGTCACCCAGCACCCAGGTATCCTTGCTGCCGCCGCCACGCTGCATCGAGACGATCGGCTCACCGTCGTCGAGGCCGGTGCGCGTCAGACCGCCCGGCATCACGACCCACGAGTCGCCGGACACGGCGACATACGCGCGCAGCACCACCTGGCGGGGATGGAACGACTGGCCCGACCACGACGGGGCGACCGAGAGCACCACCTCGCGCTGGGCGACGAAGTCCTCGGGCCGGGCCTTCAGCGCCGCGCGCATTGACTTCAACTGCTCGCGCGTCAGCATGCGGCCGAAGATCGGCGGTCCGGACGCGCCCGGCAGCGATCGCTTGAAGACGAGATCCTCGGTGTGCTCCAGCGCGTAGGTCAGTTCGTCCGGGTGACCGCACCACCACGAGCGCGCCGGCTGCAGCAGCAGCTCCTCGCCGAGCAGCCGCCGGGAGAGATCCGGGAAGAAGGCCGCGATGCCGGGCGATTCGATGAGTCCGCTCCCGAGCGCGTTGGCCACCGTGACGTGGCCGGCGCGGGCCGCTTCCACCAGGCCAGCCACGCCGAGCGTGGACTCGGCGCGCAGTTCCAGCGGATCGCAGTAGCTGTCGTCGAGGCGGCGGAGGATCACGTCCACGGGCTGGAGGCCATCGAGCGTCTTGATGAACACGCGCCCGTCTCGGCACGAGAGGTCGCCGCCTTCGACGAGCGTGAAGCCGAGATAGCGGGCGAGATAGGCGTGCTCGAAGTAGGTCTCGTTGAGCGGGCCCGGTGTGAGGAGCACCACGCGCGGGTCGCGGGAGAGCGGCGGCGCCAGGTGCGCCAGGCCGTCGCGGTGCGCCCGGAAGAACGCCGAAAGCTGCGGCACCTGGCACTCGCGGAAGGCCTCCGGCAGGCTCCGGGAAAGCACGATCCGGTTTTCGAGCGCGTAGCCCGCGCCGGAGGGCGCCTGCGCGCGGTCGCTCAGCACGCGCCACTGACCGTCAGGCGATCGCGCGAGATCCACGGCGAGCAGGTGCAGGTAGATGCCGCCCGGCACCTCGGTGCCGTGACACGGCCGCAGGAATGCCGGGTTGCCATGGACGAGCGAAGGCGGCAGCGCGCCCTCCTCGACCAGCCGCATCGGGCCGTAGAGGTCCGCGAGGATCGCGTTCAGCAGGCGCGCGCGCTGCACCAGCCCCGCTTCGATGCGGATCCACTCCCGGCCATTGATCGGGAACGGCACCATGTCGAGCGTCCAGGGACGGTCGGAGCCGGCCGGGTCGCCGTAGACGTTGTAGGTGACGCCGTTATCCCGGATGGTGCGGCGGGCGTTGTCCCAGCGGGAGGCCAGCTCGTGCCGGCCCAGGGTGTCGAGCGCGTTGAAGAGGGGCGTGCAGAACCGCCGGAGACGGTGTCCCGCCCCGAACGCCTCGTCGTAGATACCGTCCCGGACGCGATAGTCGTCGAGCAGGCTCATCGGGGGCGCACCGCCGGATGCCGGCGGTGTCACCGGGGTTCGGCGAGCGGGCCTGCCGCCAGTCCGGTGGCGGTCGTGCGGCGAAGGTCGAGGGTCATCGGGAACTCAGGGTCGCGTTCGTCCACCGGTGTGGCCAGCACACCCGGCCGGTGGCCCAGCGTGCTGAACCGCGCGAGCCGGCGGCCTTCGGCCGCATAGCTGTTGACGGGAAACTGCTCGGAGCTTCGGCCACCTGGGTGCGACACATGATAGACGCACCCGCCGAGCGCCCGCTCGCTCCAGGTATCGATGATGTCGAAGACCAGAGGGGCATGCGGGGGAATCGTGGGGTGCAGGCTCTCCGGTGGCTGCCATGCGCGGAAACGGACGCCTGCCACCAGCTCGCCGACTGTCCCGGTCTGGTGGAGCGGGATCGCCCGGCCGTTCACGGCCAGCACGTAGCGCGAGCCTGTCCAGCCCCGCACTTTCACCTGGAGCCGCTCCACGGACGAATCCACGTACCGTACTGTGCCGCCCGCGGTCGGTTCGTCGCCGAGCACGTGCCAGGGCTCGAGCGCCTGCCGGACCTCGAGGTGCACGCCTTCCCGTGCGATCGCCCCGCAGAGCGGGAACCGGAACTCCATGTGCGGCGCAAACCACTCCGGCTCGAACGGGAAGCCGGCGCGGCGCAGGTCGCCGAGCACGTCGTCGAGGTCGGCGCCGACGAAGTGCGGCAGCAGGAACCGGTCGTGGAGGCCCGTGCCCCAGCGCACGAGCGGCTTCTCGTAGGGGCGCTCCCAGAACGTCGCGATGAGCGCGCGCAGCAGGACCTGCTGGGTCAGGCTCATGCGGCTGTGCGGCGGCATCTCGAAGGCGCGCAGCTCGACGAGGCCGCGGCGTCCGCCCGCGCCTTCGGGCGGATACAGCTTGTCGATGCAGAACTCGGCGCGGTGCGTGTTGCCCGTCACGTCCACCAGCAGGTTCCGGAAGAGCCGGTCGGTGAGCCACGGCGGTACGTGGCCCTGGCGTACCTGCGCGAAGGCGATCTCGAGCTCGCGCACGGCGTCGTCGCGGGCTTCGTCCACGCGCGGGTGCTGGCTTGTCGGCCCGATGAAGAGGCCCGAGAAGAGATACGAGAGCGACGGATGGTTGTGCCAGTAGCCGACGAGGCTCTTGAGCAGGTCCGGCCTGCGCAGGAACGGGCTGTCCGCCGGGGTGGGTCCGCCGACCACGATGTGGTTGCCGCCGCCGGTGCCCGTGTGGCGGCCGTCGAGCATGAACTTCTCGGTGCCCAGCCGCGTGAGACGCGCTTCCTCGTACAGCACGGTCGTGTGTTCGACCAGCTCGTCCCAGGATGACGACGGCTGCAGGTTCACTTCGATCACGCCGGGGTCGGGCGTCACCGAGAAGTGCTGGAGGCGGTCGTCGTGGTGCGGCGGCGTGCCTTCGATGACGACCGGCAGCGCGAGCGCTTCGGCGGTCCGCTCCACGGCCGCGACGAGATCCAGGTAGTCCTCGGTGCGGACCACGGGCGGCATGAAGATGTGCAGCCGGCCCTGACGCGGCTCCACGCACACGGCCGTGCGGACGATGCCTTTCGCGGAGTCGCCCAGCCGGGGCGCTTCCTGCTCCGCAAGCCTGGGTCCGGTGCCACTCCAGGCGCCCCGGGCCGTGGCACGGTCCGCGGCGGCACGCGCCGGCAGCGCCGGCTGTGGCGCGAAGGGGTCGGGTGGTTCGACCAGCGGCCGATCGTCCGGCGCCGCCCACGGGAGTGAATCGAGCGGCAGGCGGTAGCCGATCGGCGAATCGCCGGGAAACAGGAACAGGTGCTCGCGGCGCAGGAACCACTGTCCCGTGACCCAGCGCGGGCCGCCCTCGAAGGCGTCGAGACGCCGGAGTGGCAGCACATAGCCCGCCACGCGATCGAGTCCCTGCGCGAACACGCGCGCGAGCCGCGCCCGCTCCTCTTTGTCCTCGAGCCGCGACGTCAGCGGATCCACGTTCGTGGGCAGCCGCCGCTCGCGCCAGAGGTAGTACCAGGTGTCCTCGTAGGCGGGGATCGCGGAACCCGCCTCGACCGCCAGCTCGCGCGCGAGGCGCTCGACGAACCGGTGCGCCTCCGCGGGGCCGTGGCCGTAGTCGCGCGACTCGTCGGCGATGAGCGCGTCGTCCGCCCAGATCGGGTCGCCGTCCTTCCGCCACCAGCAGCCGAGCGCCCAGCGCGGGAGCGACTCGCCCGGGTACCACTTGCCCTGGCCGTAATGCAGCAGGCCGCCAGGCGCGAAGCGCTGCCGCAGCCGGCGGATGAGCGTGCCGGCCAGCTCGCGCTTGCGGACGCCGAGCGCGGCGGTGTTCCACTCGGCGCCGTCCATGTCGTCGATCGAGACGAACGTCGGCTCGCCGCCCATCGTGAGCCGGACGTCGCCGGCCGTGAGGCGCGCGTCGACGGCGTGGCCGAGCCGTTCGATCCGCGCCCACTCGTCCTCGGTGTACGGCTTGGTGACGCGCGGCGACTCGGCGATGCGCCGCACCGACATCGTGTGCTCGAGCGTGGCCTCGCAGGGATCGACGGCGCCGGAGATGGCGGCGGCGGTGACCGGGTCCGGCGTGGCGGCCAGCGGCAGGTGACCCTCGCCGGCCAGCAGGCCAGACGTCGGGTCGAGGCCCACCCAGCCCGCGCCGGGCAGATACGCCTCGGCCCACGCGTGCAGGTCGCAGAAGTCCTCGGCCGCGCCCTGGGGCCCGTCGAGCGCGCGGACGTCGGGCGCGAGCTGGATCAGATAGCCGGAGACGAAGCGCGCCGCGATGCCGAGGTGCCGGAGCCACCGCACGAGCAGCCACGCGCTGTCGCGGCACGAGCCGCTCTTGAGCGTGAGCGTCTGCTCCGGCGTCTGGACGCCGGGCTCCATCCGGATGATGTAGCGGATGTCATTCGCCAGCCGCTGGTTCAGCGCGACGAGGAAGTCCACGGAGTTCATCGGCGTCGTCCGATCGACCGATGCGATGAGGGCCCCGAAGGCCTTCGTGGGCTTCACCTTCTTGAGGTACGGCGCGAGCTCTTTCCGCAGGGCCGGGTCGTAGTTGAACGGATATGTTTCGGCGCCCGGCTCGAGGAAGAAGTCGAACGGGTTGATGACGGAGAGCGACGCGACGACATCGACGTCCACCGTCAGCGCGCGCGCCTTCTCCGGGAAGACCAGGCGCGCGAGATAGTTGCCGTGCGGGTCCTGCTGCCAGTTGAGGAAATGCTCGCCCGGCTCGACGGTCAGCGAATAGCTGAGCACCTCCGTCCGGCAGTGCGGCGCCGGCCGCAGGCGGATCGTGTGCGGCGCGATGCCGACCTCGCGGTCGTACGTGTAGTGGGTGCGGTGCGAGAGCGCGACGTGGATGGCCATGACTAGGCGTTGACGCCGCCGGCGGGCGCCGACTGTGACTGTGACTGCGTGTCCGTCGGCGCGGCGGGATCCGGCGCACCGAAGAAGGTGTGCTGGATGTGGCGGCCCACGTCGTTCATCAGCGTCTGCAGGCGGTCCAGATACTCGTGCAGGCCGCCCGCGATAATCGCGTCCACGCGGGCGTACGCGAGCTCGGAGCACACCGCGCCCAGGAGCTGCTCCGCCTGGTTGCGGAACATGCCGACCGGCGTGCCCGAGATCGCGTGCACGGACTCGCGCGAGGAGTGCATGCAGTTGTGGATCGCCCGGGGAAACTGGCGGTCCAGCAGCAGGAACTCGACGATGCGGTCCGGCGAGATGCGTCCGAAGCGCTTCCGGTACATCTCGAAGGCCGAGGCGGACCGGAGCACCGC
>JBIKWH010000093.1:0-6786 GCA_044356435.1 Vicinamibacterales bacterium | reverse complement strand
CACGCGGCGAGAGGAACGCGACCATCTCGGCCGGCAGTACGTCTCGCATTGTGGCGAGCATCGTCTCGTAGACACCGCCGCCGTCCTGCTGCGCCACGAACATCGAGAGCACGACGAGCATCGAGTCGGATTCCGTCCACGGTCGCGGCTGCTGCCGGAGCAGGAGGTACTCAGGCGGCCTGGCGCCGAGCGAGGCGAGGCCCGCGTTCACGCCGGCCACATAAGCGGTCAGCACGGCACGGTCCGTCGGCGTCAGATGCGCGACGGCGGCGTCCGCCACGGCGCGCAGACGATGAATCCGGAGGTCCTTGTCGGCTTCGAGCGCAGCGGGACCGACCAGTTCGGCCAGCTCGCCGGCCGGACGCCGGCGCGTCAGATCCATCTGGAAGAAGCGATCCTGCGCGTGGAGGAAGCCCGTCGCGCGGGCCACGTCGGCCCGGCTCGCGCCCCGCACCGTCGGCACGCCCAGCCGATCGCGCTCCACGCGTACCACCGCGGAGAGGCCGGCAAGCTGATGCTCCGCATCCAGGTTCGGCAGGCTTGCGCGCAACTGCCAGCCGAGCCAGAGGCCGCCGGCCAGTACGGCGCCGAGCACGATGAGGCCGGCGAAGGCGAGGAGGCGGAGCGGGCGCGGCACGGCGCCGCTATTTTGACCGCAAGAGCCGGATAGAGTGGAGCCGCGCGGGCCGCTACGCTCGACCCATGCTCACGATCCTGATGCCGACGCCATCGCCGACACGCGTCTCTCCACGAGGCCCCCGTCCGAGCGCCGCCGACCGCCAGTGGCAGGCCGTGGTCGACCGCGACCGGGCGCACGCCGGCGCGTTCGTCTACGCCGTCCGCAGCACCGGCATCTACTGCCAGCCGGGCTGCCCGAGCCGACGCCCCCGGCGCGAGTCGGTGGACTTCTTCCCGTCGCCCGAGGCCGCGGAAGGGCACGGCTTCCGCGCCTGCAAGCGTTGTCGGCCGAAGCAGGCACGCGCCGCCGACCCCGCGCTGACGGCTGTCCGCCGCGCCTGCGCCTTCATCACCGCGCACTCTGACGAGCCACTCGACCTGGCCGCGATTGCCGCGCACGTCGGCCTCAGCCGGTTCCACCTGCAGCGCACCTTCACGCGCCTCGTCGGCCTCTCGCCGAAGGCCTATCTCGAAGCCGTGCGGGCATCCCGCTTTCGCGAGGGACTCCGCAACCCGCGCGCCACGCTCAGCGGGGCGGTCTACGAGGCCGGCTACGGATCATCGAGCCGCGTCTATGAGCGTCGGCCGACGGGCGGCGTGACGCCGGGCGACTATCGGACCGGAGGCAAGGGGCTCGTGGTCCGCTACGTCGTCGTCGACTGCGCGCTCGGCCGCCTGCTGGTGGCCGGTACGGAGAAGGGCGTCTGCGCGGTGAAGCTGGGCGACGACGACCGGCCGCTCGTAGCCGAGCTGCAGGCGGAGTTTCCGCGCGCGGTGATCGAGCCGCACGAGAAGGCGCTCGCGCCCTGGACCAGGGCCCTGCGCGGCTACGCCGCCGGCCGGGTTCCGGACGCGGAGTTGCCGCTGGATGTCCGGGGAACGGCGTTCCAGTGGCAGGTGTGGCGATATCTCCAGTCGATTCCCGCCGGTGAGACGCGCACCTACAGCGATGTCGCGACGGGTATCCGCCGACCGGCCGCAGTGCGCGCCGTGGCCCGCGCCTGCGCCACGAATCAGGTGGCGCTTGCCGTGCCGTGCCACCGTGTGATTGGCAAGGACGGGTCGCTGACGGGCTACCGCTGGGGCATAGCGCGCAAGGAAGCGCTGCTCAAGGCCGAGCGCCGCGGCCGGTAGCGTGTGCCGCGACTTGGCATCCGTCGGGACTCTCGGCATACTGCGCACTGATGCGCACGCGGTACGGACTTTCTCCCTGGGTTCTGCAGTATCCCGACTCACGCCGGCCCCGGTTCGACCCGCTCCCGAAAGGCGACGGCACGGCGGATGTCGTGGTCGTTGGCGCCGGGCTGACCGGCCTCCTGACCGCCTATCTCTGCGCCAAGGCCGGGTACAGCACGCTCGTGCTCGAAGCGGACCGCGTCGGCCAGGCGGGGAGCGGCCGGAGCGGCGGTGTGCTGGCGAGTGAGCCGGATCAGCCCTTCCGGGAAGTGTCGGCGCGGCTGGGCCTGAAGTTCGCCCGGCAGGCGTTCGAGTCGTGGGCGGAAGCCGCGGCCGACGGCGCGGCGCTGCTGAAGCGGCTCAAGGTGCCCTGCGGTGCGATGCCGGTGGACACCATCGCGCTGCCCTGGCGGGCCGATGAACGCCCGTTCCAGAAGGAGCATCAGGCCAAGGCAGACGCCGGCCTCTCCGGCGCGTGGCTCTCGCCCGTGGCCATTCAGCGCGCGGTCAAGCTGGAGGGGGCCGGCGCGCGAAAGACGACGGGCGCGCTGGCGATCGACCCGTATGCGGCCGCCGTGGGCGTGCTCCGGGCCGCCGTCGCCGCGAAGGCGAAGGTGTACGAGAAGACGAAGGTGTCGAAGGTCACCTTCGACCGGAAGGTCGCGCGCGTCGTGGCCAACCGTTCCACCATCACCACGGGGAACGTGATCATCACCACGAATGTGGCCACCGCTGAGACGAAGCAGCTCCAGCGCCACGTCGGCGTCCGGCAGCGCTTCCACGTGCTGACCGAACCGCTGACCGCGGCCATGCGCAAGACGATGTTCACCGAGAGCGCGATGCTGGTGGATGCACGCGCGCCCCAGCGCCGCCTGCGCTGGACGCCCGACGGCCGGTTGCTCATCAGTGGTGGCGATCAGAAGCCGGCCACCGGCAGTGCCCTCGAGGCTGCGCGCGTGCACCACACCAACGAGCTGATGTACGAGACGCTGCTGATGTATCCCGGCATCCTGGGCCTGAAGCCGGCGTTCGGCTGGGAGTCGGCCTACGGCTACACGATCGACGGCCTGCCGTGCATCGGTCCGCACCGCTTCTTCCCGCACCACCTGCTGGCGCTGGCGGGCTCCGGCGACTCCCTGACCGAAGCCTTTCTGGCGGCGCGCATCCTCTTCCGCGGTGTGACGGGCAAGCCCGAGAAGGCGGACGCCGCGTTCACCTGGAAGCGCCTGGGGTAGGGTGACCGCCGGCCGACGTTGTCCGGGCAGATTGCGATGACGCGGCGCTATCGCCGCCTGCATCGTGCCGCGGCACTCATCGTGGGTGCGTTTGTGCTGGCGCATCTGGCCAATCACCTGGTGGCGCTCGCCGGGATCACGGCGCACACACGCGTGCTGTCGGCGCTGCGTCTCGCGTACCGCCATCCCGTTGGAGAGGCAACGCTGCTTGCGGCGATCCTCGTGCAGATCGTGAGCGGCCTTTCGGGTTTCAGGAGCGGCTGGCGACGGCCCGGCGTGGCGCGCTGGCAGGCTGTCTCCGGCCTCTATCTGGCGCTGTTCTTCATCGGCCACACGGCGGCCATCCAGGTGGGCCGATTCGCGTTCCATCTGGACACCAACTTCTATTTCGCCGCCGCGCCCCTGCTCATCGGCTGGCTCCCGCTCTGGTTCTTCCCGTACTACGGCGCCGGTGTGATCGCGGTCGGACTCCACCTGGGCGCGGTGGCCTACTGGCGGGCGCCTCGCCAGGCGCGCCGCCTCGCGTTGGCGGTACCCCTGGGTGTCGCGGTGATCGCAGCCGTGCTCATTCTGAGCGCGTTCTCGGGTCAACTGTTCCCGGTCACCCTGCCGGCGGAGAACGTCGCGCCCTACGCGACGCTGGTCCGGTAGTCGCGCGCGTCTAGCGCAGCCGCGCCAGCAGGTGCTCCATGTCGGGCGGTAGCGGCGCCTCCAGGTGCACGAACTCGCCCGAGACCGGGTGTGCGAGGTTCAACCGCCGCGCGTGGAGCGCCTGCCGGTCGAAGGCGATCGGCGGTCCCGGCCGGCGCGGCCCGAGGTACTGCCGTTCGCCGACCAGCGGATGGCCGCGCAGCGCCGCCTGCATCCGGATCTGATTGCGCTTGCCGGTGACGAGGCGCACTTCCATGAGCGTGGCGTCGCGCAGGTGTTCCACGACCTGGAATCGGGAGATGGCTTCGGCGGCGCGCGGGTCGTCTTCGTCCGCCTCCTCCTGTCGCAACTCCGATGGATCCCACGTGAGCAGGTCCCGCCATTCGCCGCGCGCCTGCAGCACGTGGCCGTGCACGACCGCCCAGTACACGCGTTCGGGCTGCCGGCGGCGGAACTGCTCCTTGAGCTCCGCCTGGGCGGCCGGCGTTCGCGCAAAGAGCACGAGGCCCGACGTATCGCGGTCAATGCGGTGCACGACGAGTGGACGCCGCGCGCCGCGACCCATCATCGAGGCCGCGAGCAGCGACAGTGCCGAGGGCGCGTCTTCCCGGGTCGTGAGGGGGACGGTCAGCAGGCCGGCGGGCTTGTTGACGGCGATGAAGGACGCGTCGTCGTAGACGACCTCCAGCACCTCGTCGCGATGCGGTGTCCGCCTGGCGGCGCTCCCGGGCCGATCCCGCCAGAGCCGCACGGTCTCGCCGCCGGTGAGGAGCCGCGGCGCATCCCCGAGTCCGGCTTCGACCTCGTTCAGGAATACAGGGCGTCGGCGGCCCGGGATCGGGAGCCGAGCCGGTCCGCAGCAGCAAGAAACTTGTCGAGGCGGGTACCAGCGTCATCGGCGGAGACCAGCCAGTCTGTCGTGTCCACGGGGCGCGGTCCGGACCCGGACGTCCGCTAGCTCCGGTCCGTGCGGATGATCCCGGCCGGCACCGCGTCGCCGATCGAGGTGTCGAGACCGTGGCCCTTCTGGCTGATCCGGCGGCGCTCGGAGACGATCAGGTGGTACTCCGCGGCACGCTTCCAGAGGCGGTTCGCCATCTCGGTCAGGTGCACGGCCTTGATGCCGTAGTAGAGGAACAGCGCGCCGAGCGCGCCGACCACCACGGCCTGGATGCCCCGCACGGCGAACCCGCCGATCGTGTCGCCCATGCCGCCGATGAGGGCGAACACCACGAAGCCCGCCGCGGCCAGCAGCGGCGTCGTGACGGTGCGCACGCCCCAGGACGCCACGCGCGATTCCTTTTCCATCAGCGACGCGATCGTCTTGATCCGCTCGAGCGCGCCGTCGAGCCGGTCGAAGTCGTCGCTCCGCAGGACCTCCCGGAGCGAGAGCTGCGCCCGGCACGACTGCATCACCCGCTTGTCGCCCCGCAGAATGGACGGCTTGTTGGTGCGCACGGTGTAGCTGGGAAAGCGCTCCTTGAGCGCCGCCATCAGCCGGTCGCGCGACCGTGGCGAGTGCTCGTCGGCGGTCGACACGACGTCCAGCTCGATCAGCGAGTCGGCGGGCACGAAGAGCACCTCGTGGATGTCGTGCGAGGCGCGCTCTTCGACGTAGGCCGACGCATGACGGGGGATGCCTTCGTGCAGCATCGCCTCGTGATCGAGGCACGGCAGCACGGGCACGCGCGGCACGGGGTCAAACTTGAAGCGGTACAGCTTGATCGACCGCACGACGCAGAGTTCCGTGAGGCCGTCGAAGAAGCGCTGGCAGGCGATGGTTTCGTGTTCGGAGTCCATGGCGTCCGTCCGGTTGGCGATCAGGAGAAAGGCGCGAGCTTCTTGAAGGTGGCGAGGACCCAGCGGTAGCCGTCCGGATCGACGACGGCGGCCACGCGGTCACCCCACGGCGTGTTCTCGGCCGGCGCGGTGGTGGCACCCGCATCGCTCGCGGCGGCGAGCCGCCGGTCCACATCGTCGACGTAGGTATAGAGCCCGGCCGCGCCGCCCGTGGCGGTGGCCGTGTCCCCGGCCGGCACGAGGACGACGGTGGAGGCGCCCTGGCGCATTTCCGCGTACCGCGTGGCGCCGTCGGGTCCTGCCAGCACCACGCCGCGCGTGAGTCCGAGCACCTGCTCGAGGAAGACCGCGCTCGCCTCCACGCTGCGGACGGCGAGATAGGCGGTGATCGGCTGGATGCCCGGCGCCACGCCCGAGGACGGCTTCTCGGCCGTCCGGGGCCTGGGGACCCTGGCCGCCCGGGCCTTCGGCTTGGCGGGGGCGGACCGGGTTTTCACCGTCCGCGGTCGCGAAACCGTGCGCGACTGGCCTGCGGATCCCCGTCCGCCGGCCGTCCTCCGTGCCGCAGTTGCCCGTACGGTGCGCGCCATCTGTCTCATTATTGCGCCGGATCAGGTCGGTCGGCCGGACCCTTGGCACCCAAATGGCAACAGCCAAGTCTGGACTGTTGTTTGGGCCGGGATCAGCCGACAATAACGGCACGGCGGCTACGGTTCTGAAAGGCGACTGGACTCGAGCATATGGCTGGCTCTCGACCTATTGATCATCTGTTGCGGCGCGCCACCTTCGGCGCCACGCCTGACGATCTGCTGACCTACGGTGACCTGTCGGTCGCCGTGGCGGTGGACCGCCTGGTTGAGTTCGACCGTCTGCCCGACGACATCGACACGCGGATCGGAACGGACGGCTACGTCGGCGTCACAACGCGCGGCGGCCCGTTTGCCCCGAACACCGCCATCAACGACTCCCGCCAGCGCTGGCTCTTCCGGATGGTGCACTCGCCGCGCCAGCTCCAGGAGAAGATGGCGCTCTTCTGGCACAACCACTTCGCGACGGCCTATTCGAAGGTCGCCGGCTTCGCCGGTACCGCCCAGGGCGCGCGGCTGATGGCCGGCAAGCCGGGTGAAGTGCCGGGGCCGCCCGGGCAATACGAGCTCTTCCGCCAGTACGCGCTCGGGAACTTCCGTGACCTGCTGCTGGCCGTGGCCCGCGACCCGGCCATGGTCATCTGGCTCGATGGTCGCAC
>JBIKWH010000091.1:0-6806 GCA_044356435.1 Vicinamibacterales bacterium | reverse complement strand
CAGGTCCTTGCCGTGGCAGAACAGGCACTGCTGCTGATACACGGTCGCGCCGCGCGTCGCCTGCGCCGCGGTGTAGATACCGTCCCACTCAACCTTCGCCGGTGCCTGCCTGGCTGAGACAGGAGTCAGGGCCAGCGCGCCCGCGCCAGCCAGCATCGCCACCGCCACGGCCGTCCGCATCATCGTTGCCATCATGCCATCCTCATGCTGGGGCGGGTCAGTTCCCGCCTCCCAGAATCACGCGCCAGCCTTGCTTGATCCGTTCCTCGATCGCGGGCTGGCCTCCGTCCACCTGCATGCCGCAGATCACTTTCTTGGCCTTGCAGGCCAGCAGAATCCGCTGGAACCCTTTCTCGGTGTCCTCCGGATGCTTCGGCGCCCATCGGCCGTTGCCGAGCGACATGCTGAAATCGTTCGGGCCGACGAAGATGGCTCCGATGCCGGGCACGTCGAGGATCTCGTTGATGTTGTTCATGCCCTCGGCCGACTCGATCATGATCATGTTGAACAGCTCACCGTCCGGGTTGAGCGGCCAGACGTCGGCGTATGTGTCGATGTAGGCGTCGATGCTCAGGCCCCACCGGCGGGCGGCTTTGGTGGGCGTGACGTGTCGGAGGCCTGCTGGATTCGGGTACTTACCACCCTTCTGCGGCTTGAAGCGATGCGTCCGGACCGCCAATTCGGCCTGCGCCTTGGTCTCCACACGTGGGAACACGACGCCCATCGCGCCGATTTCAAGAATCTGCTTGACGACCCACTTGAAGCTTTCGTCCCCGTCCATCGGGATCCGCACCAGCGGCGCCATCTTCAGGTCGACGGTGCCGTCCGGCCGCCGGTTCTTCGTCAGGTCGGCAATCGTCTGGTCCAGCTTCGTGAGGTCCAGCGGGTTGTGCTCGAGGTCGATGAACTGCCAGTCGCGGCCGCTCAGCGCCACGCCGCCGTTGGCCAGTGCGGCGACCATCGGGTTCAGGCGCTGGCGCTGCTGCGCCACCAGCACGCCCGGCGCGGCTCCGCTGAATCCCACCAGGCACATCACGCCGAGCACAACCGCGAGTACGACTCGTTTCATCAGACTATTCCCCTTCTCGAAGCGCCCAGACAACCTGACCGACGGCCTAATCGGCCGCGCGAATGCGAACGTTCCGCCAGCGCGACGCGAAGCCCTGCATCTGCAACCCGATGTAGCCGGGCTGTGTGTACTCGTGCTGCGTCACGGTCGAGACCAGCGTGTCGTTGACGTATCCCTTGACGTTGCCGTCGCTCGACACAATCTCGATGGTGTTCCATTCACCCAGCGGACGAACGACGCGCTTCAGCGCCTCGTTGTCCCAGGTGTTGGCCCGCATCTTCGTTCCGCCGAGCGCGACCGGCTTCAGCAGATCGCGCTGCTCGCCGGCCAGCGTCAGCGACTTCGGCCAGACGAACAGATTCTCGTCGAACAGGAACAGGTGATAGCCCGTGTTCGCGTAGTAGTAGACGTCGTCCGCGTCCCAGTCCGCCGGCTTCTCGGACAGGTAGTCCAGCCGAAGCGTGAAGTTCTTGTACTTCCCGGCCGTGTACATGAAGCCGTGCTCCTTGCCGGAGCCATAGATCGCACCGTTCCGCACGCTGAACGCCGTGCCCGGCGTGGTCCGGCCGCAGCTCTCCGGCGGCAGCCCGCAGCTCAGGCCGATGAGGAACCTCCAGCCGGCGAAGTTCTGGCCGTTGAACAGACGCATGAAGCCGGGTTCGTCAAGCGGCATGGTCTTCATGGCCGCGAGGTCGAAGAGCAGTGGCGTCTTCCCCGCCGGGAAGCCGTTCTGCTTCAGCAGGTAGGCCAGGATGTCGGTGCGCGTCTGCGGCGTGATGCTCGTCGTCACGGCCGGCATGGACTCGAGCTCGCGGTAGAGGAAGTAGACCGACGTGAAGATCCGCCGGCCATTGTTCTTCTTGTCGGCGATATAGCGGCCGCCGAGATTGCTCGTCAGGCGCTGCCGGGCGATCAGAAAGCCGCGCGTCTCCAGCTTCGCCTTCTCCGGATCGGGTTCCGCGAAGTGGCAGGCGCCGCAGTGCTTCTCGAAGAGCGCCTCACCCCGCCCGGCCTGGACCTCGGTGTAGTACGCCTCGGGATCGCCGCCCGTTGCCGTGCCGGCTGGCGACGCGGACGCGGCGGGTGCGCCGGCCTGCGCGGGCACTTGTGCGGCGGGCGCCTGGGTGCCCACGATCCACAGCGCCACGACCACCAGTGCCGACGTCGCCCAGGTCAGACGGAGTGTTGTGCTCGACATCACGGCACCTCGACCAGCTCGATGACTTCACGGCTCGGGCCTTCGATCAGGGCGGCACGGCCAGCTCCGAAGCGATAGGGCTTCCGGAGCACGCGGACGCCATTCTGCCGCAACCGCGTGAGCCAGGCGTTGAGGTTGCGGACCTGCAACCCCACGTGATCCATCACCTGGCCGCGTGAACTGATCAGTGGCTGGCTGCCTTGCCGCTGGTACCAGTTCAGCTCGACATCGCCGAAGGCCACCCCGCCAGCCGGTTGCCGCCTCGTGCCTTCCGGAACCAGGGAGAGCCACGATGGCTCGCCACCCGGCACCGCACAGTCCTGCTCGGATGTCTTCCGCCCCTCCGACCGGCGCGCCGATGGGCTGACGGGCGCCTGGAAGTGCTTCGCGTACCAGAGCTCGGCGCAGAACACGTGCTCCTGAAACATGTGGACGTGGTTGAAACGCTCGGCTGGATGATCGCCGGCGAACTCGATCCACTCGCCGTCCGGCCCGGTGAGATACCCGTATCCGCCGACCTGGGCCTTCGCGCCCTTCGCACGGGCGGCCGCCGCAGCCGCTCGCGTCAACGTGCCGGGGAACCATTCGTTACTGAAGGTGACAGTGCCGCCGTCATCGGCATGCAGCGGTGTCAGCGGCGCGCCGGTCGAGTGATAGCGCTCCCAGTACGTCCGGGCACTCGGTACGTGCCAGCCGAAGTGCCAATACGCGCTCTGGCCGACGGGCGGAGCTCCGGCGCGCGTCGAGAGGAGGACGAGCACAGAGCCCGTCCGGAAACCCGGGAACCCGGCGACCGTCGTGGGCACAACGGTCGAGAACTGCTGCTGGTAGAAGCGCACCGTTCCAGCCGGATCGGCGCTGTTCAGGTGGAGATGATGAAACCGGGGCGGCCCGGCGTCGTCAGCCTGTCCGGCTCCGTCGGGGTTCGCCGCAAGGAGCAGAACCACGGCGGTTCCGGAGAGCAGACGACGGACACGGCGCAGTGTCGACAAGGCGGCGCCCACGATACCCCGAAACACCATCCGAAACGGTGTCTTGAGATGTACCGGATGCGCGGCGGCCTCCCGCCGCGCTAAAGCCCGAGCGCGATGGCGATCGGGTCTTCAATGAGCTTGCGGAGCTGCTGCATGAACTCGGCCCCCGTCACGCCGTCGATGGCGCGGTGGTCGGCGGCGAGCGTCAGACTCATCACGTGGCCCGGGACAATCGTCCCGTTCTCGACCACCGGCACCGCTTCCGTGGCGCCCACACCGAGGATGCAGCACTGCGGCGGGTTCAGGATGGGCGTGATGCTGGTGACGCCGTACATGCCGAGGTTCGAAATAGTGAACGTGCCGTTGGTGTATTCCTCCGGCTTGAGCTTGCCGTTGCGGGCCTTCTCGGAGAGATCCTTGAGGTCGCGCGAGATCGCGGCGACCGGTTTGCTCTCGCATCCGCGGACGACCGGCGTGATGAGACCCTGCGGCGTCGCGACGGCCACGGCGATGTCCACCGACTGGTAGATCCGGACGCCCTCACCGAGCCACGCCGAGTTCACGGCCGGCACGCGGCGCACGGCGAGCGCGACGGCCGTCACGAGCAGGTCTGTCACGGTGATCTTCACCGCGCCGCTGGCGTTGATCTGCTGGCGCAGCGCGAGGAGCTTGTCCACGCGGCAGTTCGTCTGCAGATAGAAGTGCGGGACGGTCTGCTTGGAGAGCTGCAGGCGCTGAGCCGTGACCCGCCGCATCACGTTGGCCGGCACGTCCTCGAACACGCCGATCGCGGGCACGGGGATTGGTGCCGGAGCCGTCGCGGCTCCGGCCGTCTGTGTGCGCGTCACCATGCCGCGGCTGAGCAGCACCGCCTCGACGTCGGCCTTCGTGATCCGTCTTCCCTGCGCGGGAATCGTCGAAAGATCAATGCCCGCGACCTGGGCCATCTTCGCGGCCAGCGCGGTGGACGCGACCTTGACGCCTGTGCTCGGCGGGGCCACTGCGGCCGCCGGGGGCACTGCGGGAGCGGGTGCGGGCGTGGGCACCGGTGCGGCAGCGACCGGAGCCGGCGGTGCGGCCACGGGAGGCGCCGGCGGTGCGGGAGCCGGAGCTGCGGCAGCCGCCGGAGCGGCCGGTGCCGGTGGTGCGGGAGGCGGGGGCGCTGGAGATGGCGTCGCAGCGGCATCCCCGGCCGCGCCGATGGTCGCGATCACGGTCCCGGCCGCCACCTTGTCACTGCCGGCCGGCACGTGAATCTTCACGAGCACGCCGGTCTCGGGCGCTTCCAGCTCGACGCTCGTCTTGTCGGTCTCGACTTCGGCGATCGGCTCACCCTTGGTGACCGTGTCGCCTTCCTTCTTGAGCCAGGTGGACACCTTGACGGTGGCCATCGACTCGGTGAGCTGGGGGAGACGGAATTCAGTAGCCATGTTCGGTTCGGTCCTGGTGTCTACGAGACGAGTACGCGGGCCGCGGCATCCACCATGGCATCCGCGTCGAGACCGTAGATGCGATAGAGGTCCGGGATGTTGCCCGACTGGCCGAAGCGGTCCACGCCGAGTGACACGATGCGCTGCCGGCGGACGGCGCCGATCCACGAGAGCGTCGCGGGATGGCCGTCCAGCACGGTCACGAGACCCGCATCGGGCGAGAGCGTGCCCAGCATGCGTTCGATGTGGCTCGGCCCGTTGCTCCGGCGCGGGTCCTTCTGCGCGGCCTGCCAGCCCTTGTACAACCGGCTGGGCGACGTCACCATCAGCAGGCCTGCGCCCGGCGCGTCCTCAAGGAGCTGGGCGTGCGCGTCGAGCGCCTCCGGAATGACCGGACCACAGACCACCAGCGCCAGGTCAGAGCCCTCCGACGGCGGCTTCAGCCAGTAGGCACCTTCGAGAATGTCCTGCCGGAGCTGGTCGGTCATCTCGCGCTGCGGCTGCGCGAGGCCTCGCGTCGACAGGCGCAGATAGATGGACCCGCCGTCCTCGGCCTGCATGTGCTCGAACGACCAGCGGAGCATCTCGGTCAGCTCATCGATGTAGGCCGGCTCGAACAGCGTGAGACCCGGCTGGCTGATGCCGATGAGCGGCGTGATGATCGACTGATGCGCGCCACCCTCGGGCGCAAGCGTCAGGCCGGAGGGGGTCGCCACGAGGATGAAGCGGGCGTCCTGGTAGCAGGCGTAGTTGAGCGCGTCGAGACCACGGCAGATGAACGGGTCGTACACGGTGCCGATCGGCAGCAGTCGCTGGTTGAAGAGCGAACCCGAGAGACCCAGCGCGCCGAGCATGATGAACAGGTTGTTCTCGGCAATGCCGAGCTCGATGTGCTGGCCCTTCGGGCCGACGGCCCACTTCTGCGGAGAGACCACCTGGGCGTCCGCGAACGCGTCGCCGCGCTCGCGACGGTCGTACACGCCGCGCCGATTCACCCAGGTGCCAAGGTTGGTGGACGTGGCGACATCAGGCGCCGTGGTGACGATGCGGTCGGCGAGCTCAGGATGGGAGCGGCCGATGGTCGCCATGATGCGGCCGAAGCCTTCCTGCGTGGAGAGCGTGGTCGCCGTGGGTGACTCGATCGTGGCCGGCACCGGCACTTTCGGCGCCGTATGGCGCCGGCTGCCACCCTGATTGAAGGGTGCCTCGTCGAGCGCCTTCCGGATGTCGGCCTCGGGAATGTCGAAGCCGGCGAACGGCTCCCACTCCTGCCCTTCCGCGATGCCCATCTCGGCGCGGAAGCCGGCCATCTGGTCCGGCGTCATCAGCCCGGCGTGGTTGTCCTTGTGCGCCGCGAACGGCAGGCCCCGCCCCTTGATCGTGTAGGCGATGAAGACGGTGGGACGGTCGCTGGTCACGCCGTGGAACGCCTCGAGAATCGACTCGAGGTCGTGACCACCCAGGTTCGTCATCAGGGCGCGCAGCGTCGCGTCGTCGCGCGAGTCGAGGAGCTGCTTCACACCGGAAGCGTTGCCGATGTCCTTCAGCAGCCGCTCGCGCCAGGCCGCGCCGTCCTTGTTGGCGAGCACGGTGTAGTCGATGTTCGAGCAGTCGTCGATCCACTGCTTGAGCGCGCCACCGCCCTTCTCCTTAAAGGCCGCCTCGAGCTGCTTGCCGTACTTGAGCGTGACGACATCCCACTCGAGGTCGCGGAAGGTCGAGGCGAACCGGTCATAGAGTCGGTCGCTGGCCACCGCGTCGAGGCTCTGGCGGTTGTAGTCGACGATCCACCAGGTGTTGCGGATGTCGTGCTTCCAGGCTTCGAGCATCGCCTCGAAGATGTTTCCTTCGTCGAACTCGGCGTCACCGAGCAGCGCCACCATGCGTCCGGGCGGCTGGCCGGCCGGCATCCAGTCGCGGGCGCGCAGATACTCCTCGACGAGCGCTTCGAACGCGGTGATTGCGACACCGAGCCCCACGGACCCGGTCGAAAAGTCCACGTCGTCGTGGTCCTTGGTGCGCGAGGGATAGGACTGCGCGCCGCCGAGTGACCGGAACTTCTCCAGGTCCTGCCGGCTCTGCTTGCCGAAGAGGTACTGAATGGCGTGAAAGACGGGGCTCGCGTGCGGCTTCAC
>JBIKWH010000090.1:0-6809 GCA_044356435.1 Vicinamibacterales bacterium | reverse complement strand
ACGGAGGTCTCCGCCACCGCCAGCAACAGAATGAGCAGCGCCATCGCCGCCGTGGCGAGCACGAGCCAGGCCGGCGCCTTGCCTGTGGCCGGACGGGGTGTCACGGGCGGGTTCCGGTGAGCAGCGTGTGCGGGTTGGGTTTCGGCAGCGGATGAATCGCGACATCCACGAAGCCGGCGCCCCTCATCCAGCCCGCCATCTCCGTCATCGCGTGGGCAGACCCATCGGCGCTCGTCAGCATCATGTTGAGCGCGAAGTGCACCGCAAAGGGCGGCGTCCGCTTCGACGCGTCGTCGAAGAACACGTCGCTGACGATCACGAGCCCGCCGGGCTCCATGGCCGCGAACGCCTTCCGCAGCAGGAGCTGGCAGTTTGCCGGCGTCTCGCGGTGCATCATCCCGGAGAGCAGCGCCACATCGAAGCCCGTGCCGAAGGGCGACGTGAGGTAGTCGCCGGGCATCAGCGTGACGCGATCGGCGACACCGCTCGCGTCGACCAGCTCACGCGTGACTTCGAGCACGCCGGGGACGTCGAGCACGGTTGACGTCAGACCGGGCGTCTGGCGGACCAGTTCGACGGTGTACGTGCCCGGGCCGCCGCCCACATCGATCAGCCGCTTCCGCCCCGAGAGATCGACGAAGTGCTTCAGCACCGAGCCGATGCCGTGCGCGCGCTCGTGCATCGCCAGCACGAAGGCGCGCGTGACCGCCTTGTCGTTGCCGAGCATCACTTCCGCCGGCATCGGCGGCTTGCCCGTGCGGACCAGATCGGCCAGGTGGCCCCACGCGGGATAGAGATTCTCGACGTACTTGAAGCTGTTGGCGCTGTAGGTGGGGCGCCCCTTCACGAGGAACGCGTCGGCGACCGGCGTGTTGGAATAGCGATCGCCCTCGGCGACCAGCAGGCCCTGCGACGCGCATGCGTCGAGCAGCATCTGGAGAGGCGCCATCTGCAGCGGGCCCCCGATTGCCGCGGCCACTTCGGCTGCCGTGCGCGGACCGTTGGCGAGCGGGGTGAAGACGTCCAGTTCGAGCGCGGCGAAGAGCACCGCTGATGAGCGGTAGGCCAGCCCCGTCTGCATCAGCAGCGAGGGGTTCGGGAGGGCGCCCGGCTTCTGTTCCGTGTCAGCCATCGGGCTAGCTCCAGTAGAGAACGCGGTCGCGGGCCGCGCTGAGGGAAAGAAAGCCGCCCATCGTGATGCGGGCCTTCGGGCCCACGACTGGGTTCACACGATGCAGGCAGCGGCCCGCGGCAAAGAGAAACAGATCGCCCGCGCCCATGGTGAACGCCTGGCCTGGATAGCGGGATTCGACGGCGGCAACATCCCACGCCCAGCCGTTCGGCAGCTTCGGCGGGTTCGGCTCATCCGTCGTGATCGGATACACCGTCAGCTCGCCACCCGCTTCCGGCTGCTGCACCGTCACGAAATAGCTGATGAGCGTGGACGTGTCCGACGCGGCGCGCAGGTCGTCGTAGAGCGCCAGCGGGAAGTGGTAGTCGTGGTGCAGGCTGATGCCCGTGCCGTCGGGCAGCCGGCGAACGGTGAACGGCTGAAAGACCTTGCCGTCCGCGCGGGACGGCAGCACCACGGGCCGGCCGCCCGAGAAGCGCCCGAGCATCCGTTCGATATCGCCCACCGCGTCCCACCCGCCACCGAAGATGCGCGGCGCGTTCTCGCGCGTCCACGCGGCCTGCTCGAAGTAGGCGTCCGGCGACGGACCGGTCGGCGAGGTATAGGTCGGCGTCGCGGGCATGCCGAGCATGCGGATGTCGTCCGCCGGGTTCTTCTGATTGGGTCGCGTCCAGCTGTCGGCGGCGTCGCCGTCCAGCCGCGCACCGGCCGGCGCGAGCACGTCCGCGGGCAGCGCGCCACGCAGGACAAGCACGTCGATCGTGCCGTTGTAGAGATCCTCGATGGCGTTCGCGTAGTCCGCGGCTTGCGGCACCGTCAAATCAACGGCCTTGATGGCCCACCCTGATGTCACGCTGGTGTCCCCTGTGTCTGTCACGGCGGATGACTCCGCCTCTACTGCACCCGGATGATGTGCTGCTGGCGCTGACCACGCCGCAGCACGAAGAGCTGCCCGCCGATGGCGTCGTCCACGCGCACCCGGGCCGCGACGTCCGCCTGCCGGCGATTATTCACATACACACCGCCCGACTGCACGAGCCGGCGTGCCTCGCCTTTCGACGGCGCCAGGCCGGCGCGCACCAGCAGGTCGATGAGGCCGATGCCCTCGCCGCCGATCTCCGCCTTCGGCACATCCGTCGAGGGCGCGTCGCCGAACACGTCGAGCAGATCCGCCACCGGCAGCGTGGCGATGTCTTCGCCGAAGAGCACGTCCGACGTCCGCTCGGCGCGCTCGAGCGTCGACTGCCCGTGCACGGTGCGCGTCACCTCACGCGCCAGCATGCGCTGGGCCTCGCGCTTCTCCGGCGCGGACTCGCTCGCGCGGATGAGCTCCTCGATCGTCGAATGGTCGAGGAACGTGAAGTATTTCAGGTACCGCACGGAATCCTTGTCGTCGATGTTCAGCCAGAACTGATAGAAGCGGAACGGCGACGTGCGTTCCGCGTCCAGCCACACCGTACCGGCTTCCGTCTTTCCAAATTTCGTGCCCGCGGAGGTCGTGACGAGCGGCGAAACAAGCCCGTGCGCCTTCACCGACCGAAGCCGGCGGATGAGGTCGATGCCCGCCGTGATGTTGCCCCACTGATCGCTGCCGCCGACCTGCACCGTGCAGCCGTGGCGGTCGTAGAGCTCGAGGAAGTCGTAGGCCTGGAGCAGCAGGTAGCTGAACTCCGTGTACGAGATGCCTTCCTCGCCCTCGATCCGGCGCTTCACGGATTCCTTGGCGAGCATGTAGTTCACGGTGAAGTACTTCCCGACGTCGCGCAGAAACGCCATCGCGCTCATGGTGGCGAGCCAGTCGGCGTTGTTCACGAGCCGCGCGGGGTTGCCCTTCACCTCGAAGTCGAGGAACCGCTTGAGCTGCACGCGGATGCCGGCGACGTTCGCCTCCACCTGCTCCGGCGTCTGGAGCGTCCGCTCCGCCGTCTTGCCGCTCGGATCACCGATGAGGCCGGTGCCGCCGCCGACGACGGCGATCGGGCTGTGGCCGGCGCGCTGCATCCGCGCGAGCGCGAACATCTGCATGAGGCTGCCGACGTGCAGGCTGTTCGCCGTCGGGTCGAACCCGGCGTATGCCGTCACGGGCCCGGCGGTCACGGCTTCCCGGGCACCCTCGCTGGCGTCCTGCAGGACGCCGCGCCATTCCATGTCGTGGATGAGGTCGGTCATGCGAATCACCAACTATATCGCCGGTCCGGCGGCACCAGCCTGGCGACGAGGTCAGCGGCCCGAGGAGATGAAGCGGCGGCCTTCGATGCGCCAGCCGCCTTCGAGCAGCATGCGAACCGCTTCCGGGTAGGCGCGGTGCTCTTCTTCGAGGATGCGAGCCGAGAGCGTCACGGCCGTGTCCGTGTCGGCCACAGGCACGGGGCGCTGCAGGATGATCGGGCCGGCATCCAGCTCCGCGTTGACCAGATGCACGGTCACTCCGCTTACGCGGGCACCGTGCTCGATCGCCTGCTTCTGCGCGTCCACACCGGGGAACGACGGCAGCAGAGAGGGATGGATGTTCACGATGGCGTTGGGAAACGCCTCGAGGAGCGGCGCGCCGACGAGCCGCATGAAGCCGGCGAGGCACACGAGATCCACATGCCGTGCCTTGAGCTGGGCGGCGACTTCGCGGTCGAAGTCCGTGCGCGAGGGCCAGCCTTTGTGGCTGATGGCAAGCGCCTCGATGCCGGCCTTCCGCGCATGCTCCAGGCCGGGCGCGCTCTCGATGTTCGAGATGACGACGGCGATGGTCGCATCGAGCCGGCCTTCCTGAATCGCGCGGATCAGCGCCTGCAGGTTGCTGCCGCGGCCGGAGATGAGGACGCCGAGCCGGCGCCCCTGACTGGCAGACACGCCTAGAGCGTCCCCGTGTAGCGGACGGCGGGCTCGCCGTCGCCGGGCACGATGCTGCCGATCACCCGCGCGTGCCCACCGCGTGCGGCCAGCTCATCGAGCAGCACATCCGCGTGGGCCTTCGATGCCACGAGGATGAGCCCCACGCCCATGTTGAAGGTGCGGAGCATGTCCTCCCCGGGCACCTGCCCGCCAGCCTGCAGCCAGCGGAAGAGCGCGGGCACTTCCCACGATCCGAGGTTCACCTGCGCGGCGGTGCCGTGAGGCAGCACGCGTGGCAGGTTGTCGGTGATGCCGCCACCGGTGATGTGCGCCATGCCCTTGATGCGCTGCGCGGCGAGGAGCGGCTGGATCATCTGGAGATAGGAGCGGTGCGGCTCCAGGAGCGCATCCGCAACGGTGTGGCCGAGCTCCGGGACAACAGCGTCTACGGCGAGCTTCATCTGCTCAAACACGATGCGGCGCGCGAGCGAGTAGCCGTTGGTGTGGAGGCCGCTGGAGGGAATGCCGATGAGCACGTCGCCTGGCGTGATGCCGCGTCCGGTCAGCAGCTGATCCCGCTCGACGGCGCCGACGATGAAGCCGGCGAGGTCGTATTCCCCATCGGCATAGAAGCCGGGCATCTCGGCGGTTTCGCCACCGAGGAGTGCGCACGAGTTCTCGCGGCAGGCCTTGGCCATGCCGTCCACCACACTCTCCGCCACATCAGGCGAGAGCCGGCCGGTGGAGAGATAGTCGAAGAAGAAGAGCGGCACGGCACCCTGCACGAGGATGTCGTTGACGCAGTGGTTCACCAGATCCTGCCCCACGGTGTTGTGCCGGCCGGCCATGAAGGCGACCTTCAGCTTGGTGCCCACGCCGTCCGCGCTCGACACGAGCACGGGGTCTTTGCACCCGGCGGCGGCCATGTGAAACAGGCCCCCGAAGGACCCGATGTCCGAGAGCACGCCCGGCGTGAACGTGGAGCGGGCGAGGGTGCGGATGCGGCGAACGGCTTCGTTGCCGGCGTCGATGTCAACGCCAGCGGCTTTGTAATCCATCAGAAGTCGAGTCCATCAATGAGCGCGGCGGCTGACGCGCGAACCGGCGATCCATCAGCCGCCTTCCAGTAGGACGCCCGCACGGAGGCGTAGAAGGCCTCTTCGGCCACATCTTCTTCAAGCAGCTCGAACCCGTCCTTGACGAGCGCCAGCGTACCGCCCTGCTGCTCCGGGTGGGCGGCCATCCAGGCCAGCAGCACCTCGGGCGCACGCAGCGCAAAAATGCCGAGCGCGACGGCGGCATGGTCCCGCAGATCACGGGCGCCCGCAACACCGGCTTCGACAAGCAGCGACGTCGCCCGGTCGTCGCCGCGTTCGGCGAGCAGCGCCAGCAGTTGCGCGGACTGATCCGCAATCCGCAGCGCGGCTGCCGACGGCCAGGTGCGCTGCACGGCCTCGCGGCCTTCGTCGGTGCGTCCCGCGGCAATCGACTGGCTGACGCGGAGCACCAGCTCGACGCCCGGGTTCTTGTCCTTCACCGGTGCCAGCGCGGCTTCGGCCTCGGGGCCGCCGATGCGGGCCAGCGCCATCGCGGCCACGTCCCGCAGCGGGCCTTCGCTCGCCGCCACGGTGGCGATGGCCGCGCGGGCATAGGTGGCGCGTCGCAGACCGAGCGCTTCGATCACGGCGCCACGGAAGATGTCGAGCCCGCGGGAGACCTCGCGGGTCAGCGCCGTGCGGACGGTCGGGTCGGCGTCGAGCGCGGCCAGGGCGCGCAGCAGCGAGGGACGCACAAACTCCGACTGTTCGGTCTCGACGAGCTGGATGAGCCGCGGCGCCAGCGCCGGCACGGGATGCCGCTCGAGCCAGTCGAAGGCCGCCTGGCGCAGGCGATCGTTCTTGTCCGTCAGCGCGGCGCGGGCAAAATCCTCCAGCCGCGGGTCGAGCAAGCCCGTGAGCAGCACGAAGGCCTTGAAGCGGACGTAGGAATCCAGGCTGGTCGTGATGGCCGCGACCAGCACGGGGCCGGCTTCACTCGCCGGGGCACGGCGCACGGCCTGGGCCGCCGCGGTCCGCGTGTCGTAGTCGAAGTCGCCGAGCTTGGCGACCTGCGCCGCCAGCGGAGACGCCGGAGTGGTCTCTACAGTCGGCTGCGAAGAAGGTACCGGCGTCTGCGCGGTCGCGGATCCCGCGAAGACGCCGCAGATGGCAACGACCGCGGCCCAGCGTCCGGTCCGGGGCGTACTGCCAGGCATCAGCGGGTGGCGGGAATCGCGGGAGCGCCGTCGGTGAAGTGCCGCTCCTGATCCTGTCCCTGCTCCTGCATCGGCGTGCCGTCGCCGTTCAGCTTGAGCGCAAGCTGCAGGTAGGCCTTCTCGTTGCGCGGGAAGGCCACCGGATAGACGCCCGTGTAGCAGGACGTGCAGTAACGCGTCTTGCCGTCCCGCACGGAACCCGTCAGGCCGTCGAGGCTCAGGTAGCCCACGCTGTCCGCGCTCAGATACTTGCGGATCTCCTCGAGCGAATGCGTCGCGGCGATCAGGTCCTGCCGGCGCGGCGTATCCACGCCGTAGAAGCACGGCGAGATGGTCGGCGGGCAGCTGATGCGCATGTGGACTTCCTTCGCGCCCGCGTTCCGGATCATGCGCACGAGCTTCCGGCTCGTGGTGCCGCGCACGATGGAGTCGTCGATGAGCACCACGCGCTTGCCTTCGAGGATGCTCCGGACCGGGTTCAGCTTCACGCGGACGCCGAAGTGCCGGATGGACTGCTGCGGCTGGATGAACGTGCGACCGACGTAGTGGTTGCGGATGAGGCCCATCCGCATCGGGATGCCCGACATCTCCGAGAAC
>JBIKWH010000089.1:0-6855 GCA_044356435.1 Vicinamibacterales bacterium | reverse complement strand
GCAGGACGCGGATTTCAAGGCCAAGTTCGGCAGCCGCGTGCCGCTCGGCCGCATGGCGGAACCCGCGGACCTCAAGGGGCCTGTCGTGTTCCTCGCGTCGTCGGCGTCGTCCTACGTCACGGGCCACGAGCTGCGTGTCGACGGAGGGTTCACCGCGTGGTAGCACCGGACCTCCGCGCGTTTCCGGCCGTCGTCCCGAATCAGATCGGCCATCAGGACTCCCTCGCCTCGACAGGCGGCACGTTCGCGAAGTTCGACCCGGCGACGGGCAGGGAGCTGTGCCAGGTCACGCGGTCGACGAAGGCGGACATCGACCGCGCCGTCGCCGCCGCGCGGGCCGCGCAGCCCGCCTGGGCGGCGCAGACGGTCGTGTCGCGTGGCGACGCGCTCCGGCGTATCGCGATGCTGATGCTGGAGCACAAGGCGGCGATCGCGTCGCTCGTGGCTCGCGAAACGGGCAAGTCGATCAAGGACGCGACCGGCGAAACCGACGCGGCCATCGAGATGGGCTTCTTCGTGGCGGGTGAGGGCCGGCGTTTCTACGGCACCACGACCACGAGTGCCGTGCCGAACAAGGCGGCCATGGTGGTGCGCCAGCCGCTCGGCGTCGCGGGGCTCATCATCGCGGCGAACACGCCGATTGCGAACGTCGCGTGGAAAGCCTTCCCGGCGCTCCTCTGCGGCAACGCGGCCGTGCTCAAGGCGTCCGAAGACACGCCGCTGTCCGCGTGGGCGTTCGGCGTGCTGGCGCGGCTCGCGGGCGTTCCGGACGGCGTCTACAGCACGGTGCACGGCCTTGGCGAGGAGGCGGGTGCGCCGCTCGTCCAGCATCCGGACGTCGACCTCATCAGCTTCACGGGGTCCACGTCGGTCGGCCGCTGGATCGCGGAGACCACCGGCAGGGCGCTGAAGAAGACCTGCCTCGAGCTTGGCGGCAAGAACCCGCTCATCGTCTGCGACGATGCGGACCTCGACAACGCGGTGAAGTGGACGATCGGGTCGGCCTTCAGCAATGCCGGGCAGCGCTGTGCGGCCGGCAGCCGCATCATCGTGTTCGACGCCGTCTACGATGCGTTCAAGGCGAAGCTCGTGGCCGCGACGACGGCGCTGAAGGTCGGCTCCACCGACGCCGACGACTACGGCCCCGTCATCAACGAAGAACAGATGACGAACATGCTCGCGACGGTCGAGCGCGCGAAGAAGGCCGGGGCCACGGTCCTCACCGGCGGGCACCGCATGACGGGACCCGGTTGCGACGGCGGCTACTATGTCGCGCCGACGCTCATCGAGCAGGCCGCTCCCGACGCGGAGATCTCGCGGCACGAACTCTTCGGCCCCATCACGTGCCTGTACCGCGTCCGTGACTTCGAGGAGGCGGTGACGCTGGCGAATGCCTCGGACTTCGGCCTCACGGCCGCGATCCACACGCGCAGCATCCACCGGGCGATGACCTTCACCGGGCGCATCCAGTCCGGCGTCGCCGTCGTCAACGGCGGCACGTTCGGCAGCGAGGCGCACATGCCATTCGGCGGGCTGAAGCAGTCCGGCAACGGCTGGCGTGAGGCGGGCACCGCGGCCATCGACGTCTATTCGGACCTCAAGACCATCTACATCAACCACGACCCCGCTCAGCTCTGAGCGGGCAGACACTTGATGCCTGACTCCGTCCGCACCCGTGCCGTCGCGCTGATCCCAGCGCGGCAGGGGTCCAAGCGCGTGCCCGGGAAGAACGTCCGCCCGCTCGGCGGGCATCCGATGCTCGCGTATACGATTGCGGCCGCGCGCGCGAGCGGCGTGTTCGAGGCCGTGGTCGTCTCGACAGACTCGGAAGACGTCGCGCGGATCGCCCGGCACTACGGCGCCGAGGTCCCTTTTCTGCGCCCGGCCGAGTTCGCGGGCGACACCTCTCCTGACATCGAGTGGGTCGAGCACACGCTGGCGACGCTGGCCGCGTCGGGCCGTCCCTACGACTGCTTCAGCCTGCTCCGGCCGACAAGTCCGTTCCGCACCGCCGGCACGATTCGTCGGGCGATGACGCTGTTCCTGGCCCAGCAGGGTGTGGACTCGCTGCGGGGCGTGGAGAAGTGCACCGAGCACCCCGGCAAGATGTGGGTGGTGCGTGGGGAGCGGATGTTTCCCCTGCTGCCGTTCGGTCCGGCCGAGCAGCCGTGGCACAGCACCCCCTATCAGGCCCTGCCGCTCGTCTACGTGCAGAACGCCTCGCTTGAGATCGCCTGGACGAAGGTGGTCCGCGAGCGGCGGACGATCGCCGGCGACGTCGTGGTCCCGTTCATCACCGAGGGCCACGAAGGCTTTGACATCAACGACCCGGTGGACTGGCTGGTGGCGGAGCGGCTCCTGGCCGACGGCGCCGTCGCGCTGGAGCCCATCGCCGACACACCGTTCGTAGCGTAAGGAATCTTCATGGGTGACCTTCAGACCGACCAGGGCGAAAGCCTCGACCTCCGCTACGTCCCCGCGTCGGAGTTCGCACGGGTGTGCGCGGCGCCGGGCCTCACGCCGGCGGCCCGCGCGTCGGCGTTCGCCGCGCTGGCCCGCATCAACGCGCTCTACATGATCGCGGGTGCGTGGTCGGGGCACATCGGCACCAGCTTCAGCTCGCTCGACATCATGAGCTGGCTGTTTCTCAACGAGCTGCGCGACCTCGATCAGGGCGACGAGGCCTGCGACATCTTCTTCTCGTCGAAGGGCCACGACGCGCCCGCGCTCTACGCGGTGCTCATCGGGCTGGGGCTGCTGCCGGCGGAGAAGCTCCACGAACTGCGGCGTCTCCACGGTCTCCCCGGGCACCCGCACGTCGAGACGCCGTTCATCCAGGCCAACACCGGCTCGCTCGGCATGGGCATTTCCAAGGCCAAGGGCATGGCGATCGCCAACCGGCTGGCCGGTCGTCCGCGGCGGATCTTCGTGCTGACCGGCGACGGCGAACTGCAGGAAGGCCAGCTCTGGGAATCGCTCGCGACGGGCGTGCACCGCGGCCTCGGCGAGATCGTCGCCATCGTCGACCACAACAAGGTGCAGTCCGACACGTGGGTCGAGAAGGTCAACGATCTGGGCGACGTGGAGGCCAAGTTCCGGGCCTTCGGCTGGCACGTCAGCCGGTGCGACGGCCACGACCTCGACGCGTTCTCGGCGACGCTGCGCGCGCTCGACGGCATCACCGATCAGCCGAAGGTCATCATCGCGGACACCGTCAAGGGCAAGGGCGTCTCGTTCATGGAAGCGCCGAACGCGCTCTCCGGCGGCAACGACCTGTATCTGTTTCACTCGGGCGCGCCGCCGGAGACCCAGTATCTGGACGGCCTCGCGCAGCTCTCGGCCGAGGCGAATCGCCGGTTCGGTGCGGCGGGTCTTGGCGCCGTCGCGATGGAGACGCGCGTCCGGAATCCGCGGCGCGAGCCGCGGCAGACAGACAACCTCGTGGCCGCATACGGCAAGGCGCTCGTCGCGGCGGCGCAGGCGAACCCGAGGCTCGTCGCGCTCGATGCCGACCTCATCAAGGATTGCGGCCTGCTCGACTTCGCGGCGCAGTTCCCGGACCGGTTCGTCGAGTGCGGCATCGCCGAGCAGGACATGGTGTCGATGGCGTGTGGCCTGGCGCATCGCGGGGCGCTGCCCGTCGTGCACTCCTTCGCCTGCTTCCTGGCCGCGCGGCCGAACGAACAGATCTACAACCAGTGCAGCGAGTCGACGAAGGTCATGTATGTCGGGTCGCTGGCCGGGCTGCTGCCCGGAGGCCCCGGCCATTCGCATCAGTCCGTGCGCGACATCTCCGCGCTCGGCGGCATGCCGAACCTCGTGATGGCCGAGCCGTCGAGCGAGGCGGAGACGGCGGCGCTGGTCGCGCACCTGACCGGCACGGTCACAGAGAGCAGCTATCTGCGCCTCGTCTCGGTGAAGTGGCCGATGCCGTTCGAGTACGGCGCCACCGGCCCGCTCGCCGTCGGCGCCGGCTGGACCATCCGCGAGGGCCGTGACCTCGTCGTCGTCGGCTATGGACCCTGGATGCTCGCCAACGCGTGGCACGCCGCTGAGGCGCTGGCGGCCGAGGGCATCTCGATCCGCCTCGTGAACCTGCCGTGGCTCAATCGCATCGACCGCGGTTGGCTGGCGAAGGCCGTCGGCACGACGCGGCGCGTCGTGACGCTCGACAACCACTATCTGCCCGGCGGCCAGGGCGAGATGGTCGGCGCCGCGCTGGCGGAGCTGGGCCTCGACCCCGGCGTGCGGCTGCGTCGCGTCGGCGTAACCGAACTGCCGGAGTGCGGCACGAACGACGAGGTCGCCGCGTACCACAAGCTTGACGTCGCCGGCCTCACGGCCGCCTTCCGTGAGCACGTGCGCGCATGAGCCCTGTGCTCTTCTGGGATATCGACGGAACGCTCCTCGCCACCGGCGGGGCGGGGATGTTTGCCTGGAACGACGCGGTCAAGGAACAGACCGGGCGTGACTTCGACCTGAAGACCTCGCTCAGGAGCGCGGGCTTCACCGACTATCAGATCGGCGTCCGTACGTTCGAGTACCTCGGCATTCCGGTGACCGACGAGCGGGTGGACCAGCTCGTGCGCCGGTACGAGGAGCTTCTCCCGGCGAGCCTCCACCGGATCGCGGGCCGCGTGCTGCCGAACGTCCGCGCGATTCTTGAACGGCTCGCCGCCGACCGGCCCGACGTGCGCTCGTACCTCCTGACGGGGAACACCGCCGCCGGTGCGCGCGCGAAGCTGACGCACTACGGACTCTGGGACCTGCTGTCGCGCGGCGCCTTCTGCGTGGACGCGACCGCCCGTGCCGGCATCGCGGCCCGGGCTCTGGCCCTCGCGCGCGCGGACGGCCCCGTGGCTGACGGCAGCGCGATCGTGATCGGCGACACGCCGCACGACATCGAGTGCGCGAACGCCGTCGGGGCGCGGACGCTCGTGGTCGCGACCGGCGGCTACGCCCTGCCCGAGCTGCTCGCGCTCCAGCCGTGGTACGGCTGCGACGAACTCCCGGGGCCGGACGACTTTCTCGCGCTGATCGACCCGGTCCTCCAGACCCTCGGATGAAGCGCGGTCTCATCCGTCGCTTCCCGCGCCTCTGGCGCCTGACGCGACTCGTCCGCCGGTGGTACTACGCGAGGCGGGATGCCTACCCTGACTGGACCGCCACCCTCGCGGCCGCGCCCGCGCTGTGGAGCGCCGCCCGCGGCGCCGCGGCCCATAGTGCGGCGGCCGGGGGCCCGCGGGTCCTGCTGGCGTCCTCGATCGGCGCCACCGCGCACGCGGTCTCCGTTGAGAGCGCACTCGCGGCCGCGCTGACGCTCCGGGGCGCCGAGGCGCACATCCTGCTGTGCGACGGCGCGCTGCCGGCCTGCGCGGAATGCGAGGCGTCGCTCTATCCGGACATCGCCCGGTTCGCCGAGCGCGGGCCGGGGCGGGATCTCTGCCGCGACTGCACGTGGCCCGCGGAGCGCGTCTACCGGACGCTCGGGCTGCGCATCCACCGCTACAGCGAGTACCTGACGGTCGAGGATCGCGCGGAGGCCTCGCACCTGGCGCGCACGTGCGCCGCCGAGGCGATCGGCGACTTCGTCTGGCGCGGTGTACCCGTGGGGGAGCACGCGGTCGCGGGCGCCCTGCGCTTCTTCGCGACGGGGTCGCTGGTCGATGAGCCGCACGGCGAGCGCGTGCTGCGGCGGTATCTCGAGGCCGCGATTCTTACGGCGGCCGCCACGACCCGGCTGATCGAGACGCTCCGCCCGTCGTCGATGGTGGTGACGCACGGCATCTATGTCCCGTGGGGACTGCTGAGCGAGGTCGCGCGCCGCGCCGGCGTCGCCGTCTCGACGTGGAATGTCGCCTACCGCAAGCGGCGCTTCATCTTCAGCCACGACGATACGTATCACCACACGCTGCTCACCGAGCCGCGGGAGGGCTGGGAGCACACGCCGCTTTCCGATGCGCAGGAGCGTGAGCTGATGGACTATCTGGCGAGCCGGCGGGAAGGCCTGTTCGACTGGGTCGTCTTTCACCGCGCCGTGCGCCAGCGCCCGGAGGATCTGGCGCGCGAGCTGAAGCTCGACACCACGCGGCCGATCATCGGCCTGCTGACCAACGTGAGCTGGGATGCGCAGCTGCACTATCCGGCCAACGCGTTCCCGACGATGCTCGACTGGCTCGTCGAGAGCTGCCGGTACTTCGCCGATCGGCCCGATCTCCAGTTGCTGATCCGCGTGCATCCGGCCGAAGTGAGCGGCTTCCCCCCGTCGCGACAGCCGATCCTCGCCGAGCTGCGGAAGCGCGTACCCGACCTCGCGCCGAACATCGTCGTGGTGCCGCCCGAGAGCGGCATGAGCACCTACACGCTGATGTCGTTGTGCAACGCGGCCATCATCTACGGCACCAAGACCGGCGTGGAGCTGGCGAGCGTGGGCCAGCCGGTGATCGTGGCGGGCGAGGCGTGGATCCGGAACAAGGGGCTGACCTTCGACGCGTCGACGCGGGAGGAGTACCGGGCGCTGCTCGACCGGCTGCCGTTCGCGGGCCGGCTGGACGCGGATCAGACCGCGCGCGCCCGCCGCTACGCCTACCACTTCTTCTTCAACCGGATGATTCCGGTGCCCTTCTTTGAACCGAAAGCGGGGTATCCGCTCTTCCAGTTGAAGCTGACGGCGCTCGGCCAGCTTCTGCCCGGCGCGACGCCCGGATTGGATACGATCTGTGACGGCATCCTGCACCGGCAGCCGTACGTGTTCGACCGGGCGAGAGCCGCGCGTCCGCCCGCACCCGCGCACGTCCAGTAACCCGACCACTGGTACCGGCCCGCCGGCGCCGGCGGGCGGGTCCGAATCGTGTT
>JBIKWH010000176.1:0-4880 GCA_044356435.1 Vicinamibacterales bacterium | reverse complement strand
CTCCGACCTTCTGCAGAGTCTTGGCCCGGCGCTGCGCCAGCTCACGGCCCCCAAGGTGACCGCGGAGTCGTGACGGCCGAACGCGTCAGCCGGTCGGCGGAGCAGACCGCGGCGGTGGCGTGCGCGCTGGCCGCGTCGCTCGCGCCTGGCGATGTGGTGCTTCTCTCGGGTGATCTGGGCGCGGGCAAGACCGCCTTCGTGAAGGGGCTGGCGCTCGGTCTTGGCCTGGACGCCGACGAGGTGTCGAGCCCGACCTTCGCCCTGCTGCATGAATACGCCGGCGGACGGCTGCCGCTGCACCACGCGGACCTCTACCGGCTTTCACCAGAGGAAGTGGCCGACCTGGGCCTCGATGAACTCGCGGCCTCCGGCGGTATCCTCGCCGTCGAATGGCCGGACCGCCTGACCAGACCCTGGCCGGACGCGCTTCACGTGACGTTGGCCCACACCGGCGAGACGACACGCCGGATTACCATCTCCGGCGGGAGGAATCGATGACTCAGGTTGTGCAGCAGTTCACGCGGCGGATGTTCATGGCGATGAGCGGCATGGCCGCCGGCGCCGCCGTGGGTGGCGGGTCGATTGCCGAAGCGCAGACGATGACGGCGAAGGACCGGGCGAACATCGAGGTCGTGAAGGGGATGAGCGCCGCCTGGGCCACGGGCGACGCCACGAAGATTGCCGCTTTCATGCATCCGAAGATCGCGTTCCGCGGCAGCGCCGAGAACATGGACTCGCCGCCTATGGTCGGCATCGAGACCTTCATCAAGAGCATGACGGGCTTCCTGAAGGCGACCAAGATCGAGATGAGGATTCTCGACGCGTTCGCGCTGGATCCGGTGGTGATCACGTGCCATCACCAGCTCTTCGAGAACAAGGAGCGCGGGCTCCACGAGGATCTGTACATCGCCTGCTTCTACATGCAGGACGGCAAGATCCGCGAGTGGAACGACTACGGGATCATTCCCTACGCCCAGCCGCGCGCGAAGGACACCGCGAAGAGGGGGAAGTTCCTGAAGTTCTAAGGCGCGCTGGTTCTAGCGCGCGAGGAGCGCGCTCAGGCGGTCGACGGCGGTCTGCAGGACGTCGAGCGACGGGCCGAATGAAAAGCGGACGTGGCGTTCAAACCTGGACGCTCGTCCGTGCCGCCGGTTGCCCGGATTGATGTCGAAGAACTGACCCGGCACCGTGATGACCTTCTGCTCCAGCGCTTTCTGGAAGAAGCCCATGCCGTCGTTGAGGCCATCCGGCAGGGTGGCTACCGACCCCCACACATAGAACCCGCCCTCGGTGGGCAGATCCACGGTCACGCCGAGGCGCGTGAGCGCGTCGAGCATGAACTGCCGCTTGGCTGCGAACGTCCGGCGGATGGACTGCGTTTCCGCGTCGATGATGTCGGCGGTGAGCAGGGCGATCGCGGCCTGCTGCGCGGGACGGGAACCGCCACCGTCGAGGAACGAGCCGGCGGAGGCCGCAGCCTCGATCACCTGGCGCGGGCCCACGGTCCACGAGATACGCATGCCGGGGTAGCGCCAGTTCTTCGTCAGGCCGTCGAAGATCACGACGGGGTCCTTCTCGACGTCCTCGACGTACGCCGCGGCCGAGACGATCGGCGTCTGGACGCCGTCCACGGTCTTCCAGATGTAGTGGCTGTAGAACTCGTCGAGCAGCAGCGAGCAGTCGAGCGCGCGGGCCGTGGCGACCCAGGCCGCCAGCTCGCTGCCGGCGATGGTGCGGCCGGTCGGATTGCACGGATTCGAGAGCAGCACGGCCGAGAGACCGCGTCCGAGAATCTCGCGCCGGAGATCGTCGACGGAGAAGGCATACCGCCGTTCGCCCTCGAGCAGGATCGGGATCGGATTGAAGAGCCGGAAGACGCTCAGCAGCTCCTCGTAGGCGGTGTAGTCCGGCAGAAAGTGACCGAGGTTGACCTCGCCGAGCGCGACGGCGGCGCGCGCCAGTGCGAGCCGGCCACCGCCGCAGATCGCGACGTTCTCCGCGGTGTACTGGCTCTTCAGCCCTTTGCGGAAGCGGCGGTTATAGGCGTCGGCAACGGCGGCGCGGAGGTCGGGGAGGCCGGCCACCGGTGCGTACTCGTAGGCGTCCGTCGGGATGTCGAGGTGCTCTATGCGCGGCGCGCCACCGGGCAGCGGCCCGGTTTCAGGCTGGCCCTGACCGAGGTTGCACCAGGAGGCATCCGAGGCGCGATAGCCGAGCCGTTCGGCTTCGCTCGTGACGAAGATGACCCCAGTACGGGGAACGGCGCGGAAGGCCGTGAGCGAGGACGCTCGGGGATCGCTCACTGACTACTCCATCCGGTAGTTCGGCGCTTCCTTGGTGATGGTCACGTCGTGGACGTGGCTCTCCCGCACACCGGCCGGTGTGATGCGGATGAGCTGCGCGCGCTGCTGGAGGTCGGGAATCGTGGCCGACCCGGTGTAGCCCATGCCGGCGCGCAGGCCGCCGACGAGCTGATGAATCATCGCAGCGACGCTGCCCTTGTGGGCGACGCGACCTTCGATGCCTTCCGGTACCAGCTTGTCGGCCGCACGGCCGCCCTCGAGGTCGAACTCGTCCTGGAAGTACCGATCGCGGCTGCCGCGCCGCATCGCGCCCATCGAGCCCATGCCGCGGTACTCCTTGTAGCTGCGGCCCTGGAAGAGGATCAGCTCGCCCGGGCTCTCGTCCGTGCCCGCGAACAGGTTGCCGATCATGATGGCGCTCGCACCGACGGCGAGGGCCTTCACGATGTCGCCGGAGTAGCGGATGCCGCCGTCGGCGATCACGGGGATGTCTCGCCCAGCGGCGGCCGTGGCGCAGTCGCGGATGGCCGAGATCATCGGCACGCCGATGCCCGCGACCACGCGCGTCGTGCAGATCGAGCCCGCGCCGATACCCACCTTGACGGCGTCCACGCCAGCGTCGATGAGCGCGAGCGTGGCGACACCGGTGGCAACGTTGCCAGCCACCAGCTCAACGGCGGGGAAGGTCTTCCGCAGGCGCGCCACCATGTCGATGACCCCCTGCGAGTGGCCGTGCGCGGTGTCGACCACGAGGACGTCCACTCCGGCGGCCACGAGCGCCGCGGCCCGCTCCGGTGTGTCCTTCGCAATGCCGACGGCCGCGCCGCACCGCAGACGGCCAAGAACGTCCTTGGAGGCGTTCGGGTATTTCACCGCCTTCTGGATGTCCTTGACGGTGATGAGGCCTTTCAAACGGAAGTCCTTGTCCACGACGAGGAGCTTCTCGACCTTGTGCTTGTGCAGAATCTCGCGGGCCTGATCGAGAGTCGTGCCGACTGGCACGGTGATCAGGTTCTCCTTCGTCATCACGTCGCCGATGAGGCGGTTGACGTTGGACTCGAAGCGCAGGTCGCGGTTGGTCAGGATGCCGACCAGCCGGCCTTCCTTGCTGCCGTCCTCGGTGATGGGGACGCCCGAGATACGGTACTGCTGCATCAGGTCGAGCGCCTCGAAGATGCGGTTCGTCGCCGCGAGCGTGATCGGGTTGACGATCATGCCGCTCTCGGACCGCTTGACGCGGTCCACTTCGTTGGCCTGCTCCTCGATGGAGAGGTTCTTGTGGATGACGCCCATGCCGCCGTGCTGCGCCATGGCGATGGCGAGCCCCGACTCGGTGACGGTGTCCATCGCCGCGCTGAGCAGCGGCACGTTGAGGCGGATGTTCCGCGTCAGCCGCGTCGAGACGTCCACCTGCGTCGGCAGCACGGTCGAGTGCTGCGGTACGAGCAGGACATCGTCAAAGGTCAGGGCGGTGATTTCCATCGTTGTCAGACTCCCGGATACGCAAAGGGCCGACGCGATGTCGGCCCTTGATTCCTTACGCGCCAGCTCCGTGGCACTTCTTGTATTTCTTTCCGCTGCCGCACGGACAGGGGTCGTTGCGGCCCACGCGCGGGCCATCGTGGCGGACCGTCGCGACGACGTCGTCGCCACCGGTGCGCGCGGGCTGCGGTGTCTGGGCCAGGGGAGCCCGGCCCGGTGACGGCTGGTCCGCGTCCACCGGCTCCGCGACCGCGGCGGCCGCGCGTGCCGCCGCGAACGCCGGAATGGCGGCGGCAGATGGATTATTGGTGACGACGGGCGCGGCGCGGCGGGCCGGTATCGGCGCGACGGGCACTTCATCACCCTCCACCGGACGCAGGTGGAACAGATAGCGGACGATGTCTTCCTCGATCCGCGCCTTCATGTCCTGGAAGAGCGCGAAGCTCTCCTTCTTGTACTCGACGAGCGGGTCGCGCTGGCCGTAGCCGCGCAGGCCGATGCCTTCCTTGAGGTGGTCCAGGCTGTAGAGGTGGTCCTTCCACTGCTGGTCCACGAGCTGCAGCATGATGTCGCGCTCGACTCTGCGGAGAATCTCCGGACCCGCCACCGCTTCCTTGGCTTCGTAGTCCGCCTTGATGGCGGTCCAGAGGCTGTCGGCGATCTCTTCGGTGCTCGCGTCGGTGCCGACGGCGTCGTCGACGGTCTGCTGCTCGAGGGCGTAGATGCGGACGATCTCGCGCTTGAGTCCGTCGAGGTCCCAGTCTTCGAGCTCGACGTCCTTGCCGATGAAGCGTTCGATGTGAAGTTCGAGGACGTCCTCGGCCGTCGCGAGCAGATACGCGCGTGTGTCGCCCAGGTCCTCGGCCGTCAGGTGCACTTTGCCTTCGAGCACTTCGCGCCGCAGCATGTAGACGCTCTCACGCTGCTTGTTCATGACGTCGTCGTACTCGAGCAGGTGTTTTCTGACGGAGAAGTTCTGCGCTTCGACCTGCCGCTGCGCCCGCTCGATGGCGCGCGTGACCATGCCGTGCTCGATGGGGACGCCCTCCTCCATGCCGAGCCGCTGCATCAGGCCAGAGATACGGTCGGACCCGA
>JBIKWH010000023.1:0-12472 GCA_044356435.1 Vicinamibacterales bacterium | reverse complement strand
GCGAGCCCCGGGGACTCGTTCGGCCGGACCGTGCGCCAGTTCTCCGGATTCGGCCGCGATCACGCCGGCCACGGTGGCCAGCAGTATCAGCGTCGCGGCGGCGGGGCCGGCGAACGCCGGTCGTCCCATGAGCGACACCCAGCGGAACAGCACACCGACGACGGAGAGGGCGATGACGAAGTGAACGACGATCGGGTGCAGCGGGGCGAGATCAGGTGTGGGCATTGGGTTCGGGGGGAAACCAAGGTAGAATAGCGCCAGTCTCTGCGTCGTACGTAGCTTTCCCGCGGGAATCGCTGACCTGACGGCCACTGGCCGTTTCACCTTCCGTCCCCGCCCCCGATTCATCCGCCAGAGATCGCAGCGCCGTATCCGGCGCCTCGTCCATTCGCCAGCCTGTCAGCGCGGTTCAGGGAAACGCTCAGGCACATTGTTCAGGAGCGTTGTCTCGTCATGCCTTTTTCCACCCTCGGACTGTCGTCCGAACTCACGACCCCTCTGGCCAAGCTCGGCTACACCACGCCGACGCCGGTGCAGCTCGAAGCCATTCCGGTGGTGCTGACCGGCCGCGATCTGCTCGCCAAGGCACAGACCGGCACCGGCAAGACTGCCGCGTTCGGCCTGCCGATGATCGAGCGGCTCTTCGCCGGCGGTCGCCGGCAGCCGGCCAGCCGCGCGCCGCGCGGTCTCATCCTGGTGCCCACGCGCGAGCTCGCGTCGCAGGTGCACCAGTCCCTCGTCACCTACGGCGGCCCGCTGCGCGTGAAGGTGACGGTTGTCATCGGTGGCGTCTCGATGGGCCCGCAGGTCCAGAACCTGCAGCGCGGCACCGAGATCCTCGTCGCCACGCCGGGACGCCTGATCGATCACATGGAACGCCGCACGGTCGACCTCTCGAAGGTCGAAGTGCTGGTGCTCGATGAAGCGGACCGCATGCTCGATATGGGCTTCCGGCCCGCGCTGCGCCGCATTCAGGCCGCGCTGCCGAAGCGCCGGCAGACGCTGCTGTTTTCCGCAACGTTCTCGGATGAGGTCATCGGACTCTCCGCGGAATACACGAACGACCCCGCGCGCGTGGACGTGACGGCCAACACGATCGTGCCGACGACGGTCACGCACCACGTCCATCCGGTCGGCGACGGCCGCAAGGGCGAGCTGCTGGCGCGCGTGCTGCGCGACGCCAACAACGACCAGGCGCTGGTGTTCTGCAAGACGAAGCGCGGGTCGAACCGCGTCGGCGAGCACCTGGAACGCGCGGGCGTGAAGGCCGCGGTGATCCACGGCAACAAGAGTCAGGGCGCGCGCACCAAGGCGCTCGCGGACTTCAAGGGCGGGCGCGTGCGGGTGCTCGTGGCCACGGATATCGCGGCGCGCGGCCTCGACATCGTCCAGCTCCCGCTGGTCGTGAACTTCGACCTGCCACTCGTCGCTGCGGACTACGTCCACCGCGTGGGCCGCACGGGGCGCGCGGGTGCGACGGGGCGCGCGGTGTCGCTCGTGACGCCGGGCGACCGCGGACTGCTGCGCGACATCCAGAAGCTGCTCGCGGCGCCGCTGGAGCAGGTGATCGTCGAAGGCTTCGCGCCGGCAGGTGGCGTGGATGCGTCAGAAGACGCGCCGCGGCCGCACCGTCCTGGTGGGAACCGTCGGCCGGGCGGCGGCGCGCCGCGCCGGAGCTTCAGCCGGCCGGGGCAGTCGCGGGCGCCGCGGGGTCCGCGGCAATCCCGCTCGCGCGCGTAGCAGCCGTCTCGACCACGATCCCGCTGGCGCCGGTCAGCGGGGTCGCATCGGCAGCACGAAACGCCACGCTACGGCCGCGACCCCCGCGGCGATGGCGAGCGCCGTCCGGGTCGCCGGCACGGGGACGACCCGGAACAGCTCCGCCAGCATCGGCACGGAGAGCACGACGACCAGGCTCAGCCCCGCGCCGAACCACACGACCCAGAAGATCGCCGATCGCGGCAACGGCGCGAGGTCGAGTCCGGGCAGCGCCCGGCGCTCCACGAAGACGAGCGTCTGATAGCCCGCGAGCAGGGCCAGGAGCGCGATACCGCGTGCGGCTGTCTCCGCACCGGTCCCGAGACCCCACACATAGATCCCGAACGTCGTGGCCGAGAGCAGCGACCCTGCAGCCACTGAGCGCCACACCGCGAATCGCGGCAGGAGCGGCGCCCTCGGATCCCGGGGCGGCCGACGCATCACGGCGTCGGTGACCGGTTCGGCCTGAAAGATCAGCGCCGAGACCGGGTGGACGATCAGCTCCAGCCAGACCAGATGAATCGGGTGCAGCAGCAGCGGCACGCCGACCAGCGGTGCCAGCGCGGCCAGTGCGACGACCGGCACATGGAACGCGATCAGATAGAGGAACGCGCGCTGGATGTTCTGGTACAGGTGGCGTCCCTCGCGCACCGTGGCGACCAGCGAGGCGAAGTTATCGTCGAGCAGCACGAGGTCGGCGGTGGCGCGCGCGACGTCCGTCCCGCGCCGGCCCATGGCGATCCCGATGTCCGCGCGTCGGAGAGCGGGTGCGTCGTTGACGCCGTCGCCCGTCATGGCGACCACCGCGCCGAGCTGCTTCAGCGTGTCGACGATCAGGAACTTCTGCTTCGGGTTGATGCGCGCGAAGATCGCGCCGGCGCGGATCCGCGCGCGGCGCGTTTCCGGATCAAGTGCCTCCAGCTCGTCGCCGGTGACGATCAGCGCGTCGTCGTGAAGGATCCCGGCGGCTTCGGCGATGGCGTGTGCCGTGAGCGCATGGTCGCCGGTGATCATCTTGACGGCGATGCCGGCGCGTTGACACTCCGCCACGGCGTCCGGTACCTCGGGACGCAGCGGGTCCTGAAAGCCGACGAGTCCCTGCACCACGAGGTCGCGCTCGTCGTCGTCCCGCGTGGCGCCAGGGCTGCCGCCCCGGCGTCCGGCGATCGCCAGGACGCGAAGCCCTCGTGCGGCCATCCCCTCGTTCGCCGCCGCCAACGCCTGACGCGCCGGGTCGTCCGCGGCCACGTGCGCCAGCACGCCTTCGATGGCCCCCTTGGCGGCGACGATGCTGAGCCCACTCTCGGCTTCCCGCCAGACGTGCGACATGTGCTTGCCGACGGGATCGAAGTCGTAGTCCCGCACGAGTTCGTGCCGGGCGATCACCTCGTCGTGGTCGACGCCGCGCGCCCGCGCGTACCGCACGAGGGCCTGCTCCAGGGGGTCTGCGGGATGGCGCTCGCATGCCAGCAGCGCGGCTTCGAGAAACGCGGTCTCGCCGAGCGCGGCGTCGAGCACGCCGTGCTCGACGGCCTCGAAGGCGCCGTGGGTCAGGGTGCCGGTCTTGTCCGTGCAGATCACGGTGGTCGCGCCGAGGGTCTCCACGCAGGCCAGCCGCCGCACCAGCAGCCCGTGCCGCGTGAGCCGCCACGCGCTGGCGGACAGAAAGAGCGTGAGGATCAGCGGAAACTCTTCCGGAAGCGCGGCCATCGCAAGACTCACGCCGCTGAGCAGCGCTTCCGTCCAGTTCGCGCCCTGGAGCATCGCGACCCCGACCAGCGCGGCGGCCAACAGTACGGCCACGCCGCTGAGCCGCCGCACCAGCACCGCGGCGTGCTGCTGCAGCACGCTCTCCGAAGAGGTCGTCTCCGTGACGAGCGCGGCAATGTTCCCGTAGGCCGTGTCGCGACCGGTGGCTGTCACGCGGCCGAATCCCTGGCCGCTGAGGACCAGCGCGCCGGCATGAAATCGCGTGTCCGGGTCGGAGATGGAGGGGCTGTCTGTCGCGCGGGAGTCCGGCGCGGGTGGCCGCTTCGACTGAGGCTCGGACTCACCGGTGAGCGACGACTCGTCCATCGCGAGATTCGCCGTCCACACTACGTCGCCGTCTGCCGGCGCCGCGTGTCCCTCGACGAGCGCGACGAGGTCACCGGGAACGACGTCCTCCAGGCGCACGTCCGTCACCGATCCATCGCGCACGACGTACGCCCGCGGCGCGGCGGCTGCGGCGAGGTTCTTGAGCGCGCTGCGCGAGCGGGCCTGGAGCAGCACGTCCACGCCCAGGACGGGGATGAGGGCCAGCGCAAGCACCGCCGCATCCCGGTGCTCGCCGAGCAGCCAATACAGCCCGGCCGCACCGGCGAGCATGACGGCCATCGGATCGGAGAGCAGTTCGACGAACTCGCGCAGCAGCGCGAAGGGATCGGACGCGACCCAGCGATTGGGGCCGTGCTCCCGAAGGAGGCGGCCGGCGTCGGCGGAGGTGAGGCCGTGGAGTCCCGGCGGAACCCGAGGGTAGTCCTGGTCCATCGCGCCGCAGCTCAGCGACGGGGAGAGAACGCGTGGGGCACGCCGAGGGGCATGCCCCATCGTGTCAGATCAGACGAGCGCTGTCTTGTAGAGGGCTTCGAGTTTGGCCCACGCCTTCTCGGCGTCGGGTTTGTTATAGATGGGCTTGTCCTTCTCGGCGGGCATGTCGACCATGCACCAGCCGTGCGCCGAGGCGTAGACCTCGATCTCGGCCGGCACCTTGGCTGCGGCGAAGGCATCCTTCAGCACGGTCTTGGCCTCGGGTTGCTGGGCGTCGTCGTTACCGGCGATGCCGATGTACATCCGTCCCTTGATCGTCGTCGCAAGCAGATGCGGGCTGCTCGGCTGGTTGGTCACGAGGCCGCCGCCGTGGAATGAGGCACCGGCGCCGACGCGCGACGGCAGGTGCGCGGCCGTGCGGACGGTCAGCGGGCCGCCCATGCAGTAGCCCTGGACGCCCATCTTCTTCTTCGGGTCTACGGAGGCCTGCGTGTCCAGGAATGCCACAAATGCCGTGGCGTCCTTCTCTGCCGCGCCCGCGGCGGTGACCGACCCCATCAGCGTGCCGAGCTTCGCGCGGTCCGCCTGATTGCTGAAGCTGAAGTTGGTGCTGTCGATGCCGGGTGCCTTCGTCACACGGTAGAAGGGATTCGGCGCGAGCACGGCGTAGCCGCTCGCGGCCAGCCGCCGAGCCATGTCCTTCAACGCGGGGCGAAGCCCGAACGCGTCGGCCCAGATGATGACGGCCGCGTGCTTCCCGCTCGCCGGATGTGCGAAGAACGCATCGCACGTGCCGTCCGGTGTCTTGATCGTGACTTCCGTCTCGACGACCTTCGACGTCTGCGCGTCGGCAGTGCCCGCCGCGGCCACGACGCTGGCCGCCATGGACATGCTCACGAAATCGCGCCGGGTCAGCCTGCTCTGGGCGTCCCGACCTTCGGTGTTGTCGCGGGTGTGGTCCGACATGCGTGCTCTCCTTCGCTCGAAGTGTCCAGTGGCCGCCGGACACGCGCCGACCGGCCGCCGAAATCTTACTGCGTCGCCTTCCGGCGGCGAGCGCCGTTCTGTCGCGGGATGGGTAGACTGATGCCCATGCCGACGCGGTACTGGTTGATGAAATGCGAGCCCGCTGCCTACACGATAGAGGCGCTGGCGAGGGACGGACGGTCCGGCTGGGAGGGCGTGCGGAACTACCAGGCGCGCAACTTCATGCGCGATGAGATGCACGTGGGCGACCCCGTGCTGTTCTACGCGTCCAATGCGGATCCCTCCGGCGTGACGGGCCTCGCGAAGATCGTGAAGCCGGGCTATCCCGACCCGTTCGCGTTCAAGAAGGGTCATCAGTACTACGACGAGGCAAGCACGCGGGACAAGCCGACCTGGTACACGGTTGACATTGGCTTTGTCGAACAGTTCCCCGCCATCGTGCCGCTCGAGACGCTCAAGCGGACGAAGGGCCTCGAGCAGATGGTGGTCGTGCAGAAGGGGAGCCGCCTGTCGATCCAGCCGGTGACGAAGGCAGAGTTCGAGATCGTCTGCCGGCTCGGCCGGCGCAGCTAGCCGTCAGTGCGTCATCATCCGCGCGGCGTGCGCGGCATCGGTGGCGGACGGCATCCCGACCCCGTTTCCGTAGCCGAAGAGCTCCGCGACGGTCTTCGATCCATAGCGGCCGTCCACCAGCTCCAGATGGTCCGCGGAGATCAGCGCCGGATGCGCGACGCCGCAGGCGCGGCTGAGCGCGAGCAGTTCCTTGCGGAGCGTGATGACGTAGTTGGCCAGTCGCGCGGACTTCAGCGTCGGGTCCACGCCGCGTACGAGCCAGGCGTTCTGCGTCGCAATGCCGGTCGGGCAGTGATTGGTGTGGCAGCGTTGCGCCTGGATACAGCCAATCGCGAGCAGTGCCTCGCGCGCCACGTTGACCATGTCGCAGCCGAGTGCGAAGGCAAAGACCGCGGCCTCGGGGAACCCCAGCTTTCCCGAGCCGGCAAACACGATGCGATCCGAGAGACCGGCATCCGCGAAGATCTTCTGCACGCGGCTGAAGCCCAACTTGAACGGCAGCGAGACGTGGTCCGTGAAGACCAGAGGCGCCGCGCCGGTGCCGCCTTCGCCGCCGTCGATCGTGATGAAGTCGACGCCACGCCCGCCGTCGCGCATGAGCCGGGACAGTTCCACGAAGAACGACGTGTCGCCGACTGCTGACTTGATGCCGACCGGCAGACCTGTTTCCTCGGCGAGGAGCTCGACGAAGTCAAGCAGGCTGTCGGCGTCCCGGAATGCCGTGTGCACCGAAGGGCTCGCGCAGTCGCGGTCCATCGGAATGCCGCGGATCTCCGCAATCTCCCGTGAGATCTTGGCCATGGGCAGCAGACCGCCGACGCCGGGTTTCGCGCCCTGACTGAGTTTGATCTCGAGCGCGCGGGTCTGCGGGGCCCGCGCGAGCGTCTCCTTCAGCTTCTCAAGATTGAACCGTCCTGCCGCGTCGCGGCAACCGAAGTAGCCGGTGCCGATCTGCCAGACGAGGTCTCCGCCGCTCAGATGGTACGCAGAGATGCCACCCTCGCCTGTGCTCTGGAGGCATCCGGCGATCGCCGCGCCGCGGTTCAGGGACTCGACGGCTGGTCCGGACAGCGAACCGAAGCTCATACCCGACACATTGACGACCGACCCGGGCCGGAACGCTTTGCGGCGACCGCGCGCCTGACCCATGACCTTCGCGCAGGGAATCGCATAGTGCGGGTCGTAGCCGGGGTCACCGGGGAAGGCGGTCGGGAGCGGGAACGTCGCCTGCTTGATGATCAGGTAGTTCGACTGCAGCTCCATTTCGTTGTCGGAGCCGAATCCGAAGTAGTTGTTCTCCCGCTTCGCGGACGCATAGACCCAGCGGCGCTGATCGCGACTGAAGGGCCGCTCCTCGTTGTTGTCCGTGACGATGTACTGCCGCAGCTCCGGGCCGATAGCCTCGAGCCAGTAGCGGAAGTGCCCGACGATGGGGAAGTTGCGGAGAATGGCGTGCTGCCGCTGGAGCATGTCGTAGATCACCACCGCCAGCAGTACGACACCGAGCAGGGAGAGGGCCAGCATCACCTCAGATTCTAGACGCTGCGCCAACCCTCAGAACTTGAACAGGTCGTCGAAGGCTTTGCGGGCGTTGTCCGGGCGCGGGGCAGTCGTTTCGCGTTCGACCGTGACGCGGGGACCGAACGACGCGCACGAGTTGCGGTCGTTCTTGGGTGACACCCGGGCGGTGACCGCCGGGTCCGCGCACTCAAAGCGGCTGCCTGGATCGAACGAGACACACTGGGCGCAGGCGTGCAGGTCGGCGCCGCATCGGCCGCACCGGCTCAGCAGACCGACCTCCTCGGTGACGGCGGCTCCGCACTGCGTACAGCGCACCACGTCGCGGAACCCCAGTGTCTGCACGGCTTTCATGCCGTCGCGCTGCATGCGCCGCGCGCCAGCGGGGGCGCCGGGTTCCGGAGGTGTGCGCGTCTGCTGCGGTCGCTCGGGGCGATCCCGGGGATCGTCCTGATAGCCGCGCTGCTTGTACTTGCGGTCGCTCATTCTGGGGAGAACTGAAAAGCCGGGTAATAGTAGTCTCTGGGCAAACTCAACCGGAAACTCACTGAATCAGGCCATATTCTGGCACCGTTGAGCCTTATTTCACATTGTGTGGTACAAATCGGGGTCGGCACGGGTGCGGCGCAGCGTCGCACGGGTTTCGGTGTCTGGCGGGCGTGCGCCCGTCGCGTTTCCGTGTTGTTCGCGTCTGACAGATCCGTGAGCGCCTAGAGCGCTGCGACAGGCTGCATGCAGATTTTCAAACGTTCAGCAAACTTCGCCGCGAAGGCCAGCATCGTCGGAACGGTGCTCGTCGTCGGCACCCTGCTCGGGCTGCTGACGACGGCCAACCGCTGGTCCTGGGTGAACAATCGGCAGGTGGTCCGGGAACAGCCGGTCCAGTTCAGCCATCAGCACCACGTTCAGACCGTCGGTCTGGACTGTCGGTACTGTCACACGTCGGCTGAATCCTCGAGCTTTGCCGGCATCCCACCCAGCAAGACCTGCATGAACTGCCATTCGCAGATCTGGTCGACGAGCCCATACCTCGAGCCCGTACGGTCCAGCTTCAGGGACAACAAGTCGTTGCGCTGGACACGCGTGCACGACCTGCCCGACTTTGCCTACTTCAACCACAGCGCGCACGTGAAGAAGGGCGTCGGTTGCGAGAGCTGCCACGGCCGCGTCGACAAGATGCCGCTGATGCTCCAGGAGAACTCGCTGCAGATGGAGTGGTGCCTCGAGTGCCACCGGAATCCCGCGAAGTACCTGCGGCCCCGCTCGGAGATCTACACGATGGGCTACAAGCCGGCCGAGCCTCAGGCGGTGATCGGCGCGCGGCTGATGAAGGAATACCACGTGAACCCACGCACGAGCTGCTCCACATGTCATCGATGAACCACGACGAGCACACCGGACCGGGCAGCGCCGTTTCGGCCAGCGATACGGGCGCGGCCGCGACCGATCTGGCGCCGCTCAGAAGCAAGCTCGCCGGGACTCGCGGCAAGCAGTACTGGCGGAGCCTTGAGGCCGTTGCCGGCACGCCGGAATTCTCCGAGTACCTGCACCGGGAGTTCCCCGAGAACGCCTCCGAGTGGCTCGATCCGAAGGGCCGCCGCGGCTTCCTGAAACTCATGGGCGCGTCGCTCGCCCTGGCCGGCGTCTCCGCGTGCACGCGCCAGCCCGACGAGCAGATCGTGCCGTACGTCCGCCAGCCCGAAGAGCTCGTCCCGGGCCGGCCTCTCTTCTACGCCACCGCGATGCCGCTCAGCGGCGCGGGCGTCGGCCTGCTCGTTGAGAGCCACGAGGGCCGCCCGACCAAGATCGAAGGCAACCCGGATCATCCGTCGAGCAAGGGCGCGAGCGACGTGTTCGCGCAGGCCTCGATTCTCGAGCTGTACGACCCGGATCGCTCGCAGACCGTCACGCATCTGGGCGACATCCGTCCGTACCCGGCCTTTGTCGCCGCGATGCACGACGTGCAGGAGGCTCAGAAGGCCAAGCAGGGCGCCGGCATCCGCATTCTGTCGGAGACGGTCTCTTCGCCGACGCTGGCTTCCCAGATCCGCGAGCTCCTGACGCGGTATCCGGCGGCCAGGCACGTGCAGTACGAATCCGTTGGCCGGCACGGTGCCCGCGAGGGCAGTCGGCTCGCGTTCGGCGAGCAGGTCGACGTGCACTACACCGTCGAGAACGCCGACGTCATCCTCTCGCTTGATTCCGACTTTCTCTGCTCCGGGCCCGACGCCCTCCGGCATGCGCGAGCGTTCGCGTCCCGCCGACGCGGCGAAGGCGCCAGCGGCGAGCTGAACCGGTTCTACGCTGTCGAAAGCACGGCGACCAACACGGGCACACGCGCCGATCACCGCCTGCCGCTCAAGGCTTCCGAAGTCGAGGCGTTCGCCCGCGCGCTGGCCGCCGCACTCGGTGTGACCGGCGTGAAAGGCGTGGCTGCGCCCGCCGCCGCGCTTGGCTGGATCGAGCCGCTCGTCGCCGACCTGAAGTCGACAGGCAGCCGGTCGCTGGTCATCGCAGGCGACGGGATGCCGCCGGCCGTGCACGCGATCGCTCACGCGATCAACGAAGCGCTCGGCACGGTGGGCACCACGACCACCTACACGCGGCCCGCGGAGGCGAACGCCGTCGATCAGTTCGCCGCGATTGCCTCACTGACGGCCGAAATGAAGGCCGGCGCGGTCGACCTGCTGCTCGTCCTCGGTGGCAACCCGGTCTACACCGTGCCCGCGGATCTCGATTTCGCGAAAGCGATGGAGTCCGTGGGGCTCCGCGTGCACCACTGTCTCTATCAGAACGAAACGTCCCGGCTTTCGCACTGGCACATTCCCGAGGCGCACTTCCTCGAAACGTGGAGCGACGTACGCGCGCACGACGGCACGGCGTCGATCATCCAGCCGCTGATCGCCCCGCTCTATCACGGTAAGTCGGCGCACGAAGTACTGACGGCGTTCAGCGACCGCACCGAGCGCACCAGCTACGACATCGTCCGGGAGTTCTGGGCGACCGAGTCGATGCTGGCGACGGACGCGCCGCCGCCGGAGACGCCGGCTGCCGCAACGCCTGTCGCTGCGGCAACGCCCGTCGCTCCCGCGACAGCCGCACCGGTTCAGCCGGCGACGGCCGCCGCGAAGAACGCGCCGCCAGCGCCCGCCGCGGCTGGGCCCGCACCCGTGGCACCGTTCCCTGTTCCGCCGGCGTCGCCGTTCGACAAGGCCTGGCGGCAGTGGCTGAACGACGGCGTGATTCCACACACGGCGTACGCCGTGCGGTCGGTCGCGGTCCTCAAGGATTTCGACACCGCCCCGACCGTCGCGAAGCCCGGCATCGAGGTGGTGTTCCGGCCGGATCCGAGTGTCTACGACGGCCGCTTCGCGAACCTCGCGTGGCTGCAGGAGCTGCCGAAGCCGCTAACGAAGCTCACGTGGGACAACGCCGCGCTCATCGCGCCCGCAACCGCGGAGAAGCTGAAGGTGACGGACGGTGATATGGTCGAGATCGCCGCTGGCGATCGCCGCCTTCACATCCCGGTGTGGATCGCGCCGGGTCAGGCGGCCGACGTCCTGACGCTGCACCTGGGCTATGGCCGCGAGAAGGCCGGCCGCGTCGGCACGAACCTCGGCTTCAACGTCAACGTCATCCGCACCGTCGCGTCGCCGTTCACGCTGTCCGGTGTCGAAGTCCGGAAGACGGGCGAGCGGTATACGCTGGCCTCCACGCAGGACCACTGGTCGATGGAAGGTCGCGACCTGGTGCGCGTGGCGAGCAAGGCCGAGTTCGAGCACAACCCGAACTTCGCCAAGGGCGCGCACGCGGGCAAGAAGCTCCTCTCGATGTACGAGCCCCACAAGTACACGGGCCACGCCTGGGGCATGACGATCGACCAGAACGTCTGCACGGGCTGCAACGCGTGCGTCGTAGCCTGCGTCTCCGAGAACAACATCCCGGTGGTCGGTAAAGAGCAGGTGCTCAACGGCCGCGAGATGCACTGGCTGCGCATCGACCGCTACTACTCGGGCGAGCTGGACACGCCGGACACCCACTTCCAGCCGATGCCCTGCCAGCAGTGCGAGGAAGCGCCCTGCGAAGTCGTCTGCCCGGTGGCGGCGACCGCGCACAGCGACGAAGGCCTGAACGACATGGCCTACAACCGCTGCGTCGGCACGCGCTACTGCTCGAACAACTGCCCCTACAAGGTGCGGCGCTTCAACTTCCTGCTGTATCAGGACTTCGACACCCCGCAGTTCTCGCCGATGCGCAATCCGGACGTGACCGTCCGCAGCCGCGGCGTGATGGAGAAGTGCACCTACTGCGTCCAGCGCATCAACCAGGCGCGCGGCGAGGCGATCCGCGAGGAGCGCTCGATCCGGGACGGCGAGGTGCTCACCGCCTGCCAGTCGGCCTGCCCGACCGACGCCATCGTCTTCGGCGACATCAACGACCCGAAGAGCCGCGTGGCGCAGCAGAAGGCCAGCAAGCTCAATTACGGCCTGCTGGATGACCTCAACACGAAGCCGCGCACGACGTACCTCGCGGTCGTCAAGAACCCGAACCCGGCGCTCGCGCCGGCCAAGGCACCTGAAGCGCACGGAGGGCACGAGTAATGGCTGACGCGCACGCTGTGGACGCCCGCGTCCGTCCGCCGGTCATCGAGCCGGGACACTCGTTCGAGTCGGTCACCGGATCGATCAGCGAGATCGTCCTGACCAAGCTGCCGCCCACCAAGGGTTGGCTGCTCGGTCTGGGAATCGGCTTCGCGCTCCTGATGCTGTTGATCCTCACCATCCTGAATCTGCTGGTGACCGGAATCGGCATCTGGGGCAACAACGTTCCCGTCGGCTGGGCCTTCGACATCATCAACTTCGTCTGGTGGATCGGCATCGGCCACGCCGGCACGCTGATCTCGGCGATTCTGCTGCTGTTCCGGCAGCAGTGGCGGACGTCGATCAACCGCTTCGCGGAGGCGATGACGCTCTTCGCCGTCGCCTGCGCCGCACTGTTCCCGCTGCTCCACACGGGCCGTCCGTGGCTCGCCGCGTTCTGGCTCTTCCCGTATCCGAACACGATGGGCCTGTGGCCGCAGTTCCGCAGCCCGCTGATCTGGGACGTG
>JBIKWH010000037.1:0-10402 GCA_044356435.1 Vicinamibacterales bacterium | reverse complement strand
CGTGCTGTCACTCGTGGTGAACATCGGCATGTGGCTTGAGCGGTTCGTCATCATCGTGACGAGTCTCCACCGCGACTTCCTGCCGTCCTCGTGGGACATGTATGCCCCGACCCGCTGGGACTTCTCGATGTTCATCGGCACGATCGGGCTCTTTGTCAGCCTGCTCTTCCTCTTCATCCGGTTCCTCCCGATGATCTCGATCTTCGAGATGCGGACGATGGTGCCCGAGGCGAAGGTGCAGGGCGACAAGCAGGAGGCGCACTGATGTCCGCTCCCGCGACGGCCACACCGGCCATCTACGGCATGACCGCCGAGTTCCTCAATCCCACGGAACTCGTCAACGCCGCGAAGCGCGCCCGCGAGGCGGGCTATCGCAAGCTGGACGCGTACTCACCGATGCCGATCGAGGAACTCGATGAGGCGCTCGCGTTGCGCCGCACGCGCCTCCCGCGCATCGTGCTGACGTGCGGCCTGCTCGGCACCTGCGCCGGCATGGGTCTCGAGTACTGGGCGTCGGCGATCGAGTACCCGATGAACATCGGCGGCCGGCCCTTCTTCACCTGGCCGTCGTTCATTCCGGTCGCCTACGAGGTCACGATTCTCTTCGCGGCGCTCTCGGCCGTGATTGGCATGCTCGCGCTGAACGGGCTCCCGCAGCCGTATCACTCCATCTTCAACGCCAAGGGTTTTGAACGCGCATCGCAGGACCGCTTCTTCCTCTGCATCGAGTCCACCGACGTGCAGTTTGATCGCACCGGCACGGCGCAGTTCCTGAAGAGCCTGAATCCGCAGGAGGTCACCGAAGTTGCCTGGTAAGCTGCATCGCCTCGGCGTCCTCGCGGCCGCGGTAGCCGTCTCGGTGCTGTCAGGTGCCTGCCGTCAGGACATGCACGACAACCCCCGGTACGAGCCGCTCGAAGCGTCGACCTTCTTCGCGGACGGCCGGGCTCTACGGATGCCCGTCGAGCACACGGTTGCGCGCGGTACCATCCGCACCGACGAGCACCTCTACACCGGAAAGATCGGCGGCCAGCTCGCGGACACGCTCCCGGTCGCCGCGACGCCGGAACTGCTGGCACGCGGCCGTGAGCGCTTCAACGTGTTCTGTTCACCGTGCCACGGCCGGACCGGCCGCGGTGACGGGATGGTCGTCCGTCGCGGTTTCCGCGCGCCGCCGACCTTCCACGTCGACCGCCTGCGCTCCGCGCCGGTCGGCTATTTCTTCGACGTGATTACCCACGGCTTCGGCGCCATGCAGGACTATTCCGCGCAGGTGCCGGTGCCGGATCGCTGGGCGATCGCGGCCTACGTCCGTGCGCTGCAGATCAGCCAGCACGCGTCACTCGACGACGTGCCGGCCGACAAGCGCGCCGCGCTCGACGCCCCGGCCCACCCCGAAGGTGGCGCGAGCGAACACGGTGCGGCTGCGCACGGCGCGGGTGATCCCGGGAAGCAGGGGCACTAGACGATGACCCAGACGACCTACGACGTTCCCGCCGACCTGGTCGCGCGCGGCCGGACCGCCCTGATGGTCGGCGCCGCCGGCCTCGTGCTGAGCGGCATCGGCTTCGCCGTGGACCGCGAGCAGTTCTTCCGCGCGTATCTGATCGGCTATCTCTTCCTGCTCGGCGTGCCGCTGGGCTCGATGGCGCTGATGATGGTCCACCACCTGTCGGGTGGCGCGTGGGGCATCGTGATCCGGCGCATCTTCGAAGCCTCGAGCCGGACGCTTCCGCTGCTGGCGCTCTTCTTCGTTCCGCTCGCCTTCGGCCTGCCCTCGCTCTATCCGTGGACGAACGAGGCGCTGGTGTCCCATGACCACGTGCTGCAGGGCAAGTCGGTCTACCTGAACATCCCGTTCTTCCTGGTGCGCGCGGCGATCTACTTCGCGTGCTGGATCGGCCTCGCGACCCTGCTCAGCAAGTGGTCGCTCGCGCAGGACAACGGCGACCGGGACGCGTCGCGCAGGATGCAGCTGCTCAGCGGCGGCGGTCTTGTGCTCTACGGCCTGACGATCACCTTCGCGGCGGTGGACTGGGTGATGTCGCTCGACCCGCACTGGTTCTCGACCATGATGGGTTTCCTCTTCATGGGCGGCCAGGGCCTGATCGCGCTGGCGTTTGTCGTCATCGTCGCGACGTCACTCGCGCGCCGGGCCCCGATGGACCACGTGTTCAAGCCGGTGCACTTCCACGACCTCGGCAAGCTGATGCTGGCCTTCGTCATGCTGTGGGCCTATCTGAACTTCTCGCAGTTCCTCATCATCTACTCCGGCAATCTCGCCGAAGAGGTGCCGTACTACATGTGGCGGCTCTCCGGTGGCTGGCAGTACGTGGCGCTCCTGCTCGTGGCGCTCCACTTCGCGTTGCCGTTCTCGATGCTCCTCTCGCGCGACCTGAAGCGGAACTCGAATCGCCTCATCGCGGTCGCGGTGCTGGTCATCGCGATGCGCCTGATCGACTACATCTTCTTCGTCTCACCCGAGTTCAGCACCGGCGGCGCGAATCTGCACGCCGGCCACGGCGAAGAGGTGGCGACGCGGGCCTTCGCGCACTGGCTCGACCTCGCGGTGCCGGTCGGACTTGGCGGCATCTGGGTGGCGTTCTTCCTGCGTCAGCTTGCGAGCCGTCCGCTGCTGCCGCTTCAGGATCCTGATTTGGCCAAGGCGCTCGCCGCCACGGGAGGGCACTGATGAGTGACCATCACGCCCACGCAACGCCGGAAGACGATTACACGCACACGCCGGCCGGCGCCGCCTACGAGCACACGGACGCCGACACGGGGGCGATCGGGAAGGCCCTGTTCTGGCTGCTGATGCTTGCCGTCGGCAGCGGCGTGCTCATGTTCGGTTTCTTCAAGGTTCTGCAATACCAGAACAAGGACGTGACCGCGCCGAACTACCCGCTGGCCTCCGCGCAGGGTAAGCGGCTGCCGCCCGAGCCCCGGCTGCAGACCAGCCCCACGAAGGACATCGTCGTCATGCGGGCCGAGGAAGACGCCCTGCTCTCGAGCTACGGTTGGGTCGACAAGGCCGCCGGCACGGTCCGCCTTCCGATCGAGGAGGGGATGCGGCTGGCCATCGAACGTTCGCTTCGCGCCCGTCCGGACGTCCCGACACCGAACACCATCTCGCTCGAAGATGCCGGCGCGATGCCGTCGGACGCGAGCGCGGGTCGGCACGTGGAGCGGCGGAGGCAGTAGTGATGCCCCGAGCACTCACCACGTTCGTGGCGGCGGCGCTGGCGCTCATGGCGCTGGCTCCGGCCGCGCGCGCGCAGCAGGGCCCCGGTCTGCCGGGCTCGATAGAGACCCCGGGAGAGGCGTCGACGGTGACGCCGAAGCAGCTGGAAGGTGTCACGTTCCAGCAGCGTCTCAATTCCCAGCTGCCCCTCGACACCGCCTTCAAGGACGAGCACGGCCGCGACGTCACGCTGGGCAGCTACTTCTCGAAGAAGCCCGTCGTGCTCGCGTTCGTCTACTACCAGTGCCCGATGCTCTGCCTGCAGATCTTCAACGGCACGGCGAGCTCGCTGAAGGTGCTGCCGTTTACGGCAGGCCAGGACTACGACGTCGTGTTCGTCAGCTTCGACCCGCGTGACACGCCGGAGGCCGCACAGGCGAAGAAGGCCGCCCTGCTCGCGGACTACCACCAGACGGACCACGCCGACGGCTGGCACTTCCTGACGGGTACGGAGGCGAACATCCGGGCCCTGACGAATGCGGCCGGCTTCTCCTACCGGTGGGACGAGCAGCGGCAGGAATTCGCCCACGTGAGCGGCGTGCTGGTCGTCACGCCGGACGGCCGGCTTTCGCGCTACTTCTACGGTATCGAGTACTCGCCGCGGGACCTCCGGCTGGCGCTCGTGGAGTCCGCGAAGGGCACCATCGGAAGCGCCGTGGACCAGCTCCTGCTCTACTGCTATCACTACGACCCCGCGGCCGGCCGGTACGGCGCGATTGCCATGAACATCGTCCGTCTGGGAGGCGGAATGACCCTGCTCATCCTCGGCGGTTTCATCTGGGTGGCGCTGCGGAGAGATTCCGCAGTGGCGCACGCGTAATTATGTTGTCCGCACCCTCACTCTTCCCTGAGCAGGCGTCGACGATCGCACCACAGGTCGACGCGCTCTACTTCTTCCTGATCGCCGTCACGGTGTTCTTCACGGGCATCATTGCCGTGGCCGTGGCCGTGTTTGCTCTCAAGTACCGCCGCAAGAGCGACAGTCATGTCGGCGAGCGGATCCACGGTTCGGTGCTGCTCGAAATCATCTGGACCGTCATTCCCTTCCTGATCGCGATGGTCATCTTCGGATGGTCGTCCGTCATCTACTTCCAGATCGTGCATCCGCCGGCCGAGACGCTGGACATCTACGCCGTCGGCAAACGGTGGATGTGGAAGTTCCAGCACATCGACGGACAGCGCGAGATCAACGAGCTGCACCTGCCCGTTGGCCGCGCCGTGAAGCTGACGATGTCCTCCGAGGACGTGATTCACGACATCTTCGTCCCGGCCTTCCGCGTCAAGGCGGACGCGATTCCCGGCCGGTATACGTCGATCTGGTTCACGCCCACCAAGCCGGGCGAATACCACCTGTTCTGCGCCGAATACTGCGGCACGAAGCACTCAGGCATGGTCGGCAAGGTCGTCGTGATGGAGCCCCAGGACTACCAGCAGTGGTTGTCCGGCGGACCCAACGAGGGCTCGCTCGCCTCGCGGGGGCAGAAGCTCTTCCAGGACCTCGCCTGCATTTCCTGCCACACCCCGGAGGGGAGCGGTCGCGGACCCACGCTCCAGGGCGTATTCGGATCCGAGGTCGCGCTCAGCAACGGCACGATTGTCACGGCCGACGACAACTACATCCGCGAGTCCATCCTGAGACCCCAGGTCAAGCTCGTGGCCGGCTACCAGCCCCAAATGCCGACCTTTCAGGGCCTGGTCAACGAGGAGGGCGTGATGGCCCTGCTTGAGTACGTGAAGTCCATGCGGAAGCCCGCGACGCCAGAACCATGACAACGCCAGAGTATCCAGCACTCAATTACCTCAGCGCGAAACACGGAATCCGGTCGTGGCTCCTGACAAAGGACCACAAGCGGATCGCGCTGCTCTATCTGTTCAGCGTCACGGCCTTCTTCGGCCTGGGCGGTGCGTTCGCCGGTCTCATCCGGTTCGAACTGGCGACGCCGGCGGGCGACCTTGTCGCCGCGGACACCTACAACAAGATGTTCACGATGCACGGCGTCGTGATGGTCTTCTTCTTCCTCATCCCGTCCATCCCGGCCATCATCGGCAACTTCATGATCCCGATCATGATCGGGGCGAAGGACCTCGCGTTCCCGCGCATCAACCTGCTGAGCTGGTACATCTACATCATCGGCGGGGCCTTCACGCTGTTCGCCGTCGTCGTCGGTGGCGTGGACACGGGTTGGACGTTCTACACCCCCTATAGCTCCGCGGCGTCGAATACCAACGTGCTGGCGACGGGCGTCGGCATCTTCATCACCGGTTTCTCGTCGATCCTCACCGGCCTGAACTTCATCGTGACCATCCACCGGATGCGCGCGCCCGGGCTCACGTGGTTCCGCTTGCCGCTGTTCGTGTGGGCCCACTACGCGACGAGCCTCATCCAGATCCTCGGCACGCCGGTCGTCGCGATCACGATTCTGATGCTGGCGGCCGAGCGCGCCTTCGGCATCGGCATCTTCGACCCGACGCTGGGTGGCGACCCGGTGCTCTTCCAGCACCTGTTCTGGTTCTACTCGCACCCGGCCGTCTACATCATGATCCTGCCGGCCATGGGCGTGATCAGCGAGGTGGTCGCCTGCTTCTCGCGCAAGGCGGTGTTCGGCTACTCCTTCGTCGCCTTCTCGAGCCTCGCGATCGCGGTCTTCGGCTTCCTCGTCTGGGCGCACCACATGTTCGTGGCGGGCATCTCCCCCTACGCGGCGCTCGTCTTCTCGTTCCTCAGCTTCGCGGTGGCCATTCCCTCGGCCGTGAAGATGTTCAACTGGACGGCGACGATGTACAAGGGCGCCATCTCGCTGCAGTCGCCGATGATTTTCGTCTTCGGCTTCTTCGGCCTGTTCACGATCGGCGGGCTGACGGGGCTCTTCCTCGCGGCGCTCGGCACCGACGTGCACATGCACGACACCTACTTCGTGGTCGCGCACTTCCACTACATCATGGTCGGCGGCGCCATCATGGGCTATCTCGCGGCCATTCACTTCTGGTGGCCGAAGATCTCGGGCCGCATGTATCCGGAGGCGTGGGCGAAGTTCTCAGCGTTGGCCGTGTTCGTCGGCTTCAACATGACGTTCTTTCCGCAGTTCATCCTCGGGTACCTGGGCATGCCCCGCCGGTACCACGTGTATCCCCCTGAGTTCCAGGTGCTGAACGTGCTCTCGACGGCGGGGGCGACGATCCTGGCCGTGGGCTACTCGATCCCGCTCATCTACTTCATCTGGTCGATGAAGAAGGGGCCGATTGCCGGGCCGAATCCGTGGGGTGCCACGGGGCTCGAATGGACCACGCAGTCGCCACCACTGACCGAGAACTTCACGACGACGCCGGTGGTGACCGAGGAAGCATACGACTACGCACGACAGGGGGCGCACGTTGGCTGATCACGCCCACGCGGCCGCGCACGGCGGCCACCATCCGATGCAGCAGCACCATTTCGAGTCGATGGTGCAGCAGAAGGAATCCGTCACGCTCGGGATGTGGCTCTTCCTCGCCCAGGAAGTCATGTTCTTCGGCGGGCTCTTCATGGCCTACCTGCTCTACCGCGTCTGGTATCCCGCGGCCTGGGCAGCGGGCAGCCAGGAGCTCGACATCACGCTTGGTGCCGTCAACACCGTGGTGCTCATCGGCAGCTCGCTGACGATGGCCTTCGCCGTGCGGTGCGCCCAGCTGGGTCAGAACAAGGCGACGCGGAACTGGCTGATTCTCACGATCGGGCTCGGCCTCGTCTTCGTGGTCATCAAGGGCTTCGAGTACTACGGCAAGTACGAGCACCACCACATCCCCGGCTCCAACTTCATCTTCCACGGTCCGCACGCGGACCAGGTGGAGATCTTCCTCTCGCTCTACTTCATGATGACGGGGCTGCACGCCCTGCACATGCTGATCGGGTTTGGCATCCTGGCCTGGATCGCCTGGATGGCGCACAAGGAGAAGTTCTCATCGGAGTGGTACCCGCACGTCGAGATGGCCGGTCTCTACTGGCACTTCGTCGACATTGTGTGGATCTTCCTCTTCCCGTTGCTCTATCTGGTGGACCGCATCCACCACGTGGTCTAGGGACGCGAGGCTGATATGTCCGGACACGTTTCGCCCAAGAGCATGTATTACACGATCTTCGGCGCCCTGATGGTCTTCACGGCGCTGACGGTCGGTGTGGCCTTCATCGATCTCGGGATTCTGAATTTTCCCGTGGCGCTCGCCATTGCGATCACGAAGGCGACCCTCGTCATCCTGTTCTTCATGCACGTCAGCCACAGCAGCAAGCTCACGAAGCTGATCGTCGCGTCCAGCTTCGTCTTCCTGCTCATCCTGTTCGGGTTGACGATGACGGACTACCTGAGCCGCGGCATGCAGCCGAACGGTCAGAACACGCCGATCATCACGCAGGAACACTAGACACGGCACGACGGCGGAGGGCTCACCGCGCCCTCCGGCCTTCCTGCTAGCGGCGGCGGGCGCCGCCGAGGATCCCGCCGAGCACTCCCCGCAGAATCTGCCGTCCGACCTGGCTGCCGACCGTTCTGGCAGCCTGCTTCGCCATGGCCTCGACCATGCCTTGCCGGCGCCCGGTGCCCCAGAGCATGTCGCTGATGGCGCCGCCGACGGCGCTGCCACGGCCCTCTCCGGCGTCGCTCTCAGTCGGCGACTGCCGGCCGATCGGGGTCCCGCGCCCATCCGCACCGGTGGCTGATCGCACCTCGGCATCGCCCTTCGAGGCCCGGCTCGCCAGCCGCTCGTGCGCGGACTCGCGGTTGACCGCCGTGTCGTACTTCGCGCCGACCGGGCTGCGGCCGCGGACGGTGCCGCGCTCCTCCGGCGTCAGTGCACCCATCCGGCACCGCGGCGGGCAGATCATCACCCGCTCGACGGGGGTCGGCACGCCCTTGTCCGCGAGAGTCGACACCAGGGCTTCGCCCACCCCGAGCTGCGAGATCACGGAGGCGACGTCGAGCGCGGGATTCGGGACAAACGTTTCCGCCGCCGTGCGCACCGCCTTCTGGTCCCGCGGAGTGTACGCGCGCAGCGCGTGCTGAATACGGTTGCCGAGCTGACCGAGGATCTCGCCCGGGACGTCGTCCGGATTCTGCGAACAGAAGTAGACGCCCACACCCTTCGACCGGATCAGTCGCACGACCTGCTCGACGCGCTGGGTCAGGGCGCCGGGCGCGTCGTCAAACAGCAGGTGCGCCTCGTCGAAGATGAACACCAGCTTCGGGCGCTCCAGATCACCGGCCTCCGGCAGGCTCTCGAACAGTTCCGAAAGCAGCCACAGCAGGAAGCTCGAATAGAGCCGGGGCTTCAGCACGAGCTGGTCGGCGGCCAGCACGTTGATCACGCCTCGCCCGCTCAGGTCGGTCCGCAGCAGGTCCGCGAGCTCGAGCGCGGGCTCACCGAAGAAGCCCTCGCCGCCCTCGCGCTCGAGCGTCAGCAGCGCGCGCTGGATCGCGGCCACACTCTGCGCGCTCACGAGCCCGTACCGGGTCGAGATCTCCTTCCGCTGCTCGACTACGTAGTTCAGCACGGCCCGGAGATCATCGAGATCGAGCAGCAGCAGGCCGTCGTCATCGGCCAGCTTGAAGACGATCTCGAGCACGCCGGCCTGCGTGTCATTCAGCTCGAGGATCCGGGCCAGGAGCGCCGGCCCCACCTCACTGACCGTCGTGCGGACGGGGTGGCCGAGCTTGCCGTAGAGGTCCCAGAAGACGACCGGATTCGCCTCGGGCACCCAGCCCTCGATGCCGAGCTGTGCGACACGCTCCTGCACCTTCGGCGAGAGGACGCCCGGCAGCGCAAGCCCCGCCACGTCGCCCTTCACGTCGGCGATGAACACGGGCACGCCGAGGCGGGAGAAGCCCTCGGCCAGGACGAGCAGGGAGATGGTCTTGCCGGTGCCGGTCGCGCCGGCGATGAGTCCGTGGCGGTTGCCGTATCTCGTCTGGAGGGACGCGGGCTGGGTGCCCTTCCCGAGGAGGATCGCCTCCAACTACTTCACCAGCTCACACTCACCGATGTACTGCTCCGGCCGCGACGTGAAGCCGGGCAACTGCACGCTCGTGAACTCGTGCCGCGAGTGGGCCGCCTTGAACTTCCCCTTGTGCGCCGGGCTGTTGAAGACCGTCGTCATGTAGACCGGGCCGCCGGAGTCGGTCGTCAGCAGGTGCAGGTGCCCGCCGACCACCCGGACAGTAATGTAGAAGTTGCCGGACATGCCCTTCACCTGGGCGCTGCCGTCCTGGGTGTCGATGGCCTGATAGACCAGTGAGAACTCGGACTTCTTGACCTCGTTGGTGACATCCCCCTCCTTGGACCAAGTGCCTGTCGAGATCACGGGAAACGTGCAGGAGATCTCGGTGGCGGTGCTCAGGGTCAGCCCTCCGTCCTGGGCGGAGGCCATACCGGCGAGACCCAACGTGGCCGAGACAAGAAGAGCCAGAGTCACTGTGCGCATTGCAATACAATACACGCGGAAAATCACTCTCCCTAGAGAGTTCCGGCCCTTGCCTAGACGCCCCTGGCTGCCCGCCATCGCGCTCGCCCTGTTCAGTTCGACCCTCCTTCTCGGCCAGGGGAAGGCGGAGCTCGTACAGTCGCATCTGAAGAGCCTGTTCCCGGGTGCGGCGTCCTTCTCCGCGAAGGAGTCGCTGCCGCTCCCGCACTTCAAGGCCTTTGCACCGGACGGAAAGCTGGTCGGACTGGCGTTCTACACGACGGAGCTGGAGCCGCTCGAGCGCGGCTATGACGGTCCCGTGAAGATGCTCGTCGGGCTGGACCCGCGTGGCGTCATCGCCGGAATCGTCGTCATCCAGCACGTGGAGCCCTTCGGCAAGTTCTCGGTCGACACGCCGCGCTTCGCGCAGCAGTTCAAGGGCAAGAGCGTGCGCGACCCGTTCAAGCCCGGCGAGGACCTGGACGTCGTGGCCACGGCGACCATCACCATCAACCACGCCACCCGCGCCGTGAAGAAGAGCGCGCGTCGCGTCGCCGTGCAGATGCTGAAGCCGGACGAAGGCCGGTAGCCCGATGTCGCTGAAGCCCACCCTCGTCACCTGCGCCTGCGTCCTCGGACTCGCTGTCGTCGCGGCGCAACAACCGCCACCACCGGCCGCGCCCACGCCGGCCTCTGCGAGAAGCGCCAAGCTCCAGGAGCAGATGACACGCGTG
>JBIKWH010000087.1:0-6946 GCA_044356435.1 Vicinamibacterales bacterium | reverse complement strand
CGCCGTTCTCGAACCAGTAGAGCCGGCAGTGCTCGAGGAACCGGCCGACGATGGAGCGTACGCGGATGTGTTCACTCACGCCCGCAATCCCCGGGCGCAGACAGCAGATCCCCCGCGCCACGATGTCGATCTCGACGCCGGCCTGCGAGGCCCGGTAGAGCGCGCGGATCATCTGGTCGTCGGTGACGGCGTTGGTGACGACGATCATCCGGCCGCCGCGCCCGGCCGTCGCGTGCTCGGCCTCGCGCCCGATGAGGGAGGTCATCCGGTTGCGGAGCGCGACCGGCGCCACGAGCAGTTGCCGGTAGTCCTTCTGGCTCGAGTAGCCCGTCAGGTAGTTGAAGACCTCGGCCACGTCCGCGACGATGTCGGGGTTGGCAGTGAAGAGGCCGAGGTCGGTGTAGACCTTCGCGGTGTCCGCGTTGTAGTTGCCCGTGCCTGCGTGGACGTAGCGCTGCACGCCGTCGGGCTCCTGCCGGACGACCAGGCACAGCTTGGCGTGCGTCTTCATGTCCACCCAGCCGTAGACCACGTGCACGCCGGCTTCTTCCAGGCGGCGCGCCCACAGGATGTTGTTGCGTTCGTCGAACCGCGCCTTGAGCTCCACGAGCACGGCGACCTGCTTGCCGGCCTCGGCGGCTTCGATCAGCAGATCGATGAGCGGCGAGTTCTGACCGATGCGGTACAGCGTCATCTTGATCGCGATGACGTGCGGGTCCTTTGCCGCGGCCCGTACGAAGGCATTGACGGCGCCGAACGAATCGTACGGGTGGTGGAGCAGGACGTCCTGATAGCGCAGCTCGTCGAAGATCGCCTCGGGGTCCTCGTCCTGGGCCCAGCGTGTCCGCGGGGAGAACGGCGGGTCCTTGAGCGGTGGCCGGTGCAGCGCCATCAACTGCATCCAGTCCGAGAACCCGTGGCGGTCCGGCGTGCGATGCACCACGCCTTCGCCGGCCTCGAAGTTCTCCTCGAGGATCTGGAGCACGCGCGAGGGCATGCCGGTCTCGACCTGGAGCAGGGACGGGGCGCCGTGGCGGAGCTGCTTGAGCGTGCGGTCCACGGTTTCGAGCAGGTCGTCCGCTTCGGCCTGTTCCACTTCCAGGTCGGCATCGCGGATCAGCCGGAACAGGTGCGCGCTCTTGAGCTCCACGCCGGGGAAGAGCTGGCCGAGGTTGTCGCGGACGACATCCTCGATGAACGCGAACGTCTGGCCAGACTTCGTCGCGAGGTGCTCGGGCACGGGCAGAAACCGCGGCAGGGCGTCCGGCATCTTCACGCGCGCGAACCGGGTGCGCCCGCCATGCTTCACCACGACGGCGAAGTTGCGGCTGCGGTTGCTCATGAAGGGGAACGGGTGGCCGGGGTCGAAGGCCAGCGGCGTCAGCGCCGGACCGATCTCGCGGCGGAAGCGTTCGGCGAAATACTCCCGGAGTGCGGGCGTCCAGGTCGCCGCGTCGACAAAGTGCAGGCCCTCGGCCGCGAGCAGCGTGCGCAGATCCTCCCAGACGGCGGCCTGGTCGGCCAGCATCCGGTACGCGCGCTCACGCATCGCCGGGAGCTGCTGCTCCGTGCTCATGCCGTCCGCGCCCACGTCATCCAGGCCGGCCTTGAGCTTCTTGACCGTCGTGGCGACGCGGATCATGAAGAACTCGTCCAGGTTGCTGCCGACGATGGCGAGGAACTTGACGCGTTCGAGCAGAGGGTGACGCGGGTCCCGTGCCTGGGCCAGCACGCGTTCGTTGAACGCCAGCCAGCTCATCTCGCGGTTGATGTAGAGCGCTGGATTCTTCAAGTCGCCAGGGGCGTACGTCCGGGCGGCGCGGGCGGGCTGATGCTTTCTGGCGACGGTGGGCTTGGGTCGGCGCGTCTGCCGGTCAGCGTTGGGCGTGGTTGTCATACGGGTTCCCGGGAAGGGAACCCACGAATCCTAGCAAAGCGATGTAACACGCCCGCCCGATTGCTCGTTCTGCTCAGTGAATTGCACGATCGCCGGCGCCTGGGGGGCCGGCAGCAGCTCCCAGAGCGACAGCCGTGTGCCGCGTTCGTGCCGCCGCCGGCAGCACTGCCCGGCGTGTGTTTCAACGACGCGGGTGTGGGCCACGCCCGTCATCGGGTGGCAGGACACGTAGACGGTGCAGCCGCAGGCCAGCGTCAGGGTGTAGGAAGGCATGGCTACTTCGCTCGGGGCGTAGGGCGCGGTTCCTGTGGGCCGTCCGGCTCGACGCGCCGTTGCTGAAGACGGCGGCCAAGGGCCGCGGCGGCCGTGCCGGGGAAGTCCGTGAAGATGCCGTCCACGCCGAGGTCCGTGAACTGACGGTATTCCTCCTCGGGATGGCCGTGGTAGCTCGACGACAGGAAGACCGGTTCATCCCGGAGCGTCCAGACGTGCACCAGGAGGCCCGCCACGTGCGCGCGGGCCACGACATCGGTGGGAGGCAGCGTACCGCCGTCGCGTCCGGCCGGCACGATGAGCCGCTGGTGCAGGCCGACCGCTCGCGCGTAGCCCGCGATCTCGCGGAGGCGCGCATCGGTGAGCGGCGCGGCCTGTGCGTCGAGGAGCTGCACGAGCGGCAGCGGGGTCAGCGTCTTCAGCGTCTTGAGGCTACCGGCCTCGAAGGACTGGATGAAGACCGGCGCGCCGGCCGTGTTCCACCCGTGGCGTTCGAGCGTCGCGACGAGTCGCGGCTCCAGCGCCAGCCCGATCGATGCGAAGTACGCCGGATGCTTCGTCTCCGGGTAGATGCCGACCGGCCGGCCTGTTTCCTGTGTGAGCCGCTTGGCGAGGTCGATCACGTCGTCGAGCGTCGGCACCGGGAACCGGCCGTCAAAGTCGTGCGACCGGAAGACCAGCCGTTCCCGCGCGCGGAGCGTCCGCAGCTCGGCCAGCGTGAGGTCCTCGGTAAACCAGCCCGTGACCGGGCGGCCGTCGATCGTCTTCGTCGTCTTCCGATCCGGGAAGCGGTCGGCGGCATCCGTCGTCCCCCCGATCTCGTTCTCGTGCCGGGCGACGAGGACTCCGTCCTTCGTGGCCACGAGGTCCGGCTCGATGTAGTCCGCGCCCATCTCCACGGCGAGGCGATAGCTCTCAAGCGTGTGTTCCGGCCGGTGCCCGGAGGCACCGCGGTGGCCGATGATGAGCGGGGAGGCGCCGCCGACAACGGCGCCTCCCAGCGCGGTGCTGCCCGCCAGGCTCACGAGGAGCGTGAGGCGGGCTACCACGTGACCCTGGCGCCGAGCTGGAGCTGCCGGGCGTCGAACGTGCCGGTGATGGTGCCGAACGCGGCCGCCGAGCGGTTGCCGTTCGGGTTGAGGAAGTTCACCCGGTCGAACAGGTTGAAGGCTTCGAGCCGCAGTTCCAGCGCGCTCCGTCCGGCCAGCGCGACGCGCTTGCTGACGGCCAGGTCGACCTGCCAGAAGTTCGGGCCGCGGACGCTGTTCCGTTCGGCGTTGCCGAAGGGCTGGCTCGGGTCGGTGGGGATGGTCACGTTCGCCTTGTTGAACCAGTTCAGGTAGGTCCGCTCACTCTCGGGCGCGAGCGGGTCACCCGAGACGTTGGCGCGGTAGTTGTTGGCGCCGCGGAAATCCTGGGCAATGCCCGAGACCTGGAAGGCCGCCGCGGGCGTGTAGGTAAAGGTGACGGGCCAGCCGGCGCTCATCGTGTTGATACCGGAAATCGTCCATCCGCCGACGAGGGCGGCCACCGCGCCGGACCGGCCACGGCCGAAGGGCAGCTGCCACACGAAGCTGGTCGTGCTGTTGTACGGCTGGTCGTACGCCGAGGTGCCCCACTCTGCGTCCATGTTCCGGAAGTCCTGCGGGGCGGGGAAGTTGCCGTCGCCGCCCGCCGTCTCGAGCGAGCCGGCGCCGTTGTCCTTCGCCTTGGAGAGGGTCAGCGTGCTCAGCAGCGTGATGTTGTCGCGCATCCGCCACTCGTACTTGAGCTGAAGGCCGTGGTACTCGGAGCGGCCGCCGTTGAAGGCGTAGGTGATATCGCCCCACGTCTGGATCGGCCGGCGCGCGGCAATCGAGGCCGTCCCGGTCGCACTCGCCTGCGGCGTCGCCTGGTTGAAGTTCGCGAAGAGCAGCATATCCGTCGCGCGGTTCCCCACGTAGGCCACATCGAGCAGCATGGCACGGCCGAGTTCGCGCTGTACGGAGGCATACCAGCTCTGCACGGGGCTGGAGTGGTAGTCCTCGGGCATGTAGGTGATGTTCGCGATGAGCGGGTTGAACTTGCTGGGCGCCGCCAGATCCACGGGGTAGCCCTGCTCGGTCGTGCGTCCCGTCCCGGCCGTCCAGTCCGCCGCCGTCTGGTTCACGACCGCGTTGATGACCTGCGGGGCGTTGATGGGGAGGATGTTGCCGCCACCCGCGCGGTTGAAGTGGACGTAGCTGATGCCCCAGCCGCCGCGGAGCACCGTCCCCGGCGCCATCGTGTAGGCCAGGCCCAGCCGGGGCGCCAGATTGTTGCGGTCCGGGTTGATGAGCGCGCGGTCGCGCAGCGAGCCGTCCTTCGCCTGCACCATCTGCTGGCTGACCGGGTCCCAGTTGGTCAGGATGTTGTTCTTCTCCCAGTGCGGCGTGGCGTATTCGTAGCGGACGCCGAGGTTGAGCGTCAGGCGATCCGACGCGCGGAAGTCATCCTGCAGGTAGAGAAAGTGCATGTGCTGGCGGAGGTCGGCGACCAGCAGCGTGCTGATGGCGTACTGCGAGCGCAGGCCCAGCATGAAGTCGGCCAGGTTGTAGACGTTGTTGGCGGCTGCGCCAGCCGGTCGTGTGAACTGGCCCGAGTAGGCGTCGCGCCCGTAGAGCGGATTCACGTCCTGCACCTGGGTCTCGATGCGCTGGAACTCGTAGCCGGTCCTGAGCGAGTGGCGCCCGAGTGACTGCGTGAAGTTGACCTTCGGGTTGTACACGGTCGGGTACTGCCACTGCGGGTTCGTCGCCTGGCGGCCGAGGTCGGAGAAGCCGGTGATGAGCGTCGTCGGCAGGCCGCCGTTGATACGGGCATCGGCCGGCAGACCTGTCAGGCCATATTCCTCGAGGGCGCCGGTGGAACCGAGCGCGGGCGGGTTCTTGCCACCATCGGTGGTCGACCAGCCGAAGCGGGCTTCGAGCAGGGACGTGCCCGACGTCACCCACGTGGCGCCCGTCACCAGCTGCTTGTTCCGGGCGTAGATGACGCCGTTGCCTGAGCCGCCCGAGGGAAGCGGCAGCACGGGCTGGTCCACCGACTCGAGGGTGCGCCAGCCGTAGCGGCCGAACGCGCGGAGCGACGGGCTCAGGTTGAGGTCCACCTTGCCGCCCGCCTTGTCCGTGTCGGTCGTGAACTCCTGCAGGACCGAGTAGTTCGAGGCGGCCGCGGCGTTGGCCGCCGGGAGTCCCGCGAGCACCTTCTGCGCGAAGGCCGTCATCGGAATGCGCGTGCCGGCCGGGTAGGTGACGCCGGTGCGCGGGTCGCGGACGTCCACCGCGAGGACGCCCTGGCGCTGGGTGTCCGAGGCGACGGTGGCAAACGCGGCGGCGCTCCGCTGCTGCCGGAAGCCCTCGAAGTCGCCGAAGAAGAACGCCTTGTTCTTCACGATGGGGCCGCCGAGCACGGCGCCGTACTGGTTGCGGCGGAGCGGGGGCTTGCCGCCCGTGGCCGGCTTGAAGAAGCCCGTCGAGTTGAGGGCGTCGTCGCGGAAGAACTCCCAGCCAGCGCCGTGCAGCGCGTTGCCACCGCTCTTGTAGGCGACGTTCACCGTCGCGCCCGCGGCCCGGCCGTATTCCGCGCTCTGATTGTTCGTGACGACCTTGAACTCGCTGATCGCGTCCGGCGGCGGCTGCATGACCTGGTTCGAAAAGCCCTGGTTGCTCGTGCCGTAGGCGTTGTTGTCGACGCCGTCGATCATGAAGTTGTTGAAGGTGCTGCGGAGGCCGTTGACGTTATAGGCGCCTTCGCGCGGCGTGGCGCCCAGCCGCAGTGGCGACGGTCGCACGCCATTGGTCAGCAGCATGAGGGAGGAGTACTCGCGGCCGTTCAGCGGCAGCGCGACGGTCTGCTCGCCGGTGATGATCTGGCCGCGCTGGCTCGAATCCGTTTCGAGCAGCGGAGTCGACGCCTGCACCTGGACCTGCTCGGTGATGGCACCCACGGTCATCTCCAGGTTGACGCGCAACCGCGCGCCGACCTGCGCCTGCACGTTCTCCACCAGCGCGACGGCGAAGCCCGCCTTCTCGGCGGTGACGAGGTAGGTGCCGACGGTCACGGTCGGAAACTCATAGTCCCCCGCACCGGAGGTGGTCCGCTTGACGGCCAGCCCGGTGGCCACGTTGGTGAGCGTGACGACGGCCTCGGGCACGACGGCGCCGGAGGTGTCGCGCACCGTGCCGAGCACGGCCGCGGTGTCGAACTGCGCCCACGCGGGCGTGACCATCAGCAGAATGACGGGGAGCAGGAAAACGAACGCCTTGCACTTCATGCGGGACCCTCCGGTCGGAAAGCGTGAGAACACCGCGAGGCTATCGAGGCGCGGTGACGGTTCATCGATCGCCGCGTGTCCGGCGCGATCACGTGGTGTAACGGCCGTTGTCACAGCGTCGCCACCGGGCGGCCGCGCCGGTAGAATTCCCGGGATGTCATCAGCCCGCAGCCGGCTTCTGGAGGTCGCGCTGCTCTTTACCCGTCTGGGCTTCACGGCATTCGGCGGCCCCGCGGCGCACATCGCGCTGATGGACGAGGAGTGCGTGCGACGCCGGGGCTGGATGACGCGCCAGCAGTTTCTGGAGGTGCTGGGCGCCGCGAATCTCATTCCGGGCCCCACGTCGACAGAGCTGGCGATGCACGCAGGCTTCCACCGCGCCGGCTGGGCCGGCCTCGTGGTGGCGGGCATCTGCTTCATCGTGCCTGCCGCGCTCATCGTCGGCGGGCTCGCCGCCGCCTATGTAGCCGCCGGTTCATTGC
>JBIKWH010000086.1:0-6960 GCA_044356435.1 Vicinamibacterales bacterium | reverse complement strand
CTCGGCGTGCCCGTGCACCGCGTGCCGCAGGTCGTCGTCGACTCGGGCCTGTGCGATGGCCCCTACCACTGGGTTCCGGTCAACAAGCAGACGCTGGCCACCGCGTTCCCGGGCGTGTACGCCGTGGGCGACGTCAACGGCGTGGGCACGCCCAAGGCAGGCGTCTTCGCGGAGGGCTCCGCGAAGGTCGTGGCCGACGCCATCACGGCGCAGCTCAGAGGCGGGGACGGCCCGGCCCCGTACACCGGCCGGGGTTCCTGTTACGTCGAATTCGGCCAGGGGCAGGTCGGCCGCGTGGATGTGGATTTCCTGAGCGGCCCGAAACCCACGGGGGCCTTCCAGGGCCAATCGCAGGCGTTCGTAGAGGAGAAGAGGCAGTTCGGCAGCAGCCGCGCGCGGAAGTGGTTCGGCGCCTAAGAAAACGGCCACGCCGGTTACCCGGCGCGGCCGTGTGATTCGCCGACGGAACGACGTCTAGTACTTGGGTTGGCTCGGGTCGACCTTGTCGATCCAGTCGAGGATGCCGCCCTTCAGGTTCTTGATGTTCGTGAAGCCCACCGTGCGCAGGAAGTCGACCGCCTTCTGGCTCCGGCCGCCCATCTTGCACTGGCTGATGATCTCCACGTCCTTCGGCAGTTCCTGATACCGGCGCGGCACTTCGCCGAGCGGGATCAGCGTCGAGCCCTCGATCTTGCAGATCTGGTACTCGTTCGGCTCGCGCACATCGAGGATGAAGAGCTTGTCGCCCTTGTCGAGCCTCGCCTTCAACTCGACCGCGGTGATTTCCCACTGACTGCCTGCCGCCATCGCTTCAGCCTCCGCTGTGACATCGGGCCGGATCCCGCAGAACTCGTCGTAGTCGATGAGCTTCGTGACCGTCGGGTGGTCACCGCAGACCGGGCATTCCGGGTCGCGCTTCAACTTCAGCTCACGGAACTTCATCCGGAGCGCGTCATAGATCAGGAAGCGGCCGATGAGCGGCTCGCCGATGCCGGTCAGAAGCTTGATGCTCTCGGTCGCCTGAATCACGCCGATGATGCCCGGCAGCACGCCCAGCACGCCGCCCTCGGCGCAGCTCGGCACGAGGCCCGGAGGCGGCGGCTCGGGATAGAGGCACCGGTAGCACGGCCCGCCCTTGGTGGCGAACACGGAAGCCTGGCCCTCAAACCGGAAGATGCTGCCGTACGCGTTCGGCTTGCCGAGCAGCACGCACGCGTCGTTGGTCAGATACCGCGTCGGGAAGTTGTCCGTGCCGTCGAGGATGACGTCGTAGGGCGCGAACAGACGCATCGCGTTCGAGGACGAGAGCGCTTCCTCGTACGTGTCCACCTGGATGTGGGGGTTGATGTCGAGCAGGCGATCCTTGGCGGACGCCAGCTTCGAGCGGCCGACGTCCTTCGTGCCGTGGATGATCTGGCGCTGCAGATTGCTGTAGTCGACGACGTCGAAGTCGATGACGCCGATCCGGCCCACGCCCGCCGCGGCCAGATACATGGCCGCGGGCGACCCGAGGCCGCCGGCACCGACACACAGGACGCTGCCGGCCTTCAGCCGCTTCTGCCCGTCCACGCCCATCTCGGGCATGATCAGGTGGCGGCTGTACCGCTTGATCTCCTCGGCGCTGAGCGACGGGAGATCGGCCGGGCTCGTCACCACGCACCCCCGGCAACCGACGGGATGATGCTGATGGAGTCGCCGTCCTTGAGCGGCGTCTGCTCCTTCTGCTGGTAGCGGATGTCCTCGTCGTTCACGTAGATGTTCACGAAGCTCCGGAGCTTGCCCTCTTCGGTGTAGAGGTGCTTCTTCAGGCCGTCGTACTTCGTGACCAGCGCCGTGAGCGCCTCGCCCGCCGTGGCTCCCGCGACTTCGACGGTGTCGAGCTTGTCGGTGAACGGCCGGAGCGGGGTCGGAATCAGAACCTTAATCGCCATGGGTCAATGCTTCCTCTGAAAAGGCGGAACGGTCGTCCTGGAGCAGCCAGGAGGTCATGTCCTGGGGCACGCCCTCGTGCACCGAGACAATCACGTACGAAAAGAACGGCCACGCGTGGTCGAGATCGTACTGCGAGGGCCGTGCGGGGTGGTCGGGGTGCGAGTGGTAGAACCCCATCAGGTCGAGGCCGAGCTCGGCGGATTTCCGCTCCGCTTCCCGGTAGTCGCCTGGCCGGACTAGAAAGCGCCGGCGGGGTCCTTCCTCGGTGGTGTTCGGCAGCTTGAAGACTTTCGACACCACGCCCTCGCGGCCGTACATCGCCCCGCAGCATTCATTCGGGTAGGTCTCGACGCCGTGGGCGCGGATCGCGTCACCAACGGACTTCCTCAGTGTGATGGCCATCAGCGGGGTCCCTCCGGGGGACCGTCCCAGAAACGCTCGGAGAGGTACTTCTCGCCGCCATCACAAAAGATAGTGACGATGACGGCATCGGACGTGTTCCGGCCCACCTGGATCGCGGCGGCCAGGTTCGCGCCGCTCGAGACACCGACCAGGATCCCTTCCTGCCGCGCCAGGCGGCGCGTGATGTCCTGCGCGTCGAGCGTGCCGACGCGGATATCCTCGTCGGCCAGGGTCGGGTCGTAGATCGGCGGAACGATCGCGCTCTCCATGTGCTTCAACCCTTCGAGGCCATGGAGTGGCTCGGCGGGCTGCATGGAGATGATGCGGACCTTGGGATTGAACGCCCGCATGCGGCGGCCGACACCCATGAACGTCCCGCTCGTGCCGAGGCCCGTCACGAAGTGCGTGATGCGGCCGCCGGTCTGCTCGATGATCTCGGGGCCGGTCGTCTCGTAGTGCGCGCCCCAGTTGGCGTCATTGCTGTACTGGTCCGGATAGAAGTAGCGGTCGGGATCCTCGGCGTAGACCTCGCGGGCCTTGCGGATGGCGCCGTCGGATCCTTCAAGCGGGCTGGTCAGAATCAGCTCGGCGCCGTACGCGCGCAGGATGCGTTTGCGCTCCGGCGTCACGTTCTGCGGGATGCAGAGCTTCACGGGGATGCCGCGCGCGGCGCAGATCATCGCGTAGGCGATGCCGGTGTTGCCGGACGTGGCGTCGAGAATGGTCTTGCCCGGCCGGAGCGCGCCGGATTCCTCGCCCTTGGCGATCATCCGCGCGGCCGCGCGATCCTTCACGGATCCGCCGGGGTTCTTGCCCTCGAGCTTCGCCCAGAGTTCGACGTTCTGCAGCCCCGTCTCGAAGCTGCGCAGCCGTACAAGCGGCGTGTTGCCGATCAAGTCGACGATCGAGGCCACACTGCGCCGCTCGGATTGCACTGTCGGGGACATCAGGGTTCGGGTCGGAAAGACCCGAATTATATCGTGGCTACTTGCGGTGGGTCACACGGTAGACCGCGTTCGCCTGGTCGTCGGACACCAGAAGGGACCCGTCCGCCAGCACGGCGACGTCGGCGGGCCGGCCCCAGTTCTTCTCCCCCTCGAGCCAACCCTGCACGAACGGCTCGTAGCCCACGGCGTTCCCCTGCCCGTCCAGCGTCACGAGCGTCACGCGGTAGCCGGCCTTCTTCGACCGGTTCCACGAGCCGTGCTCGGCGATGAAGACCTGGTTCCGATAGATCTCCGGGAACATCCGGCCCGTGTAGAACGCGAAACCGAGTGGCGCCACGTGCGCACCGAGCTTCCGCGCGGGCAGCGTGAACCCGGCGCAGGGCTTCACCTTTCCGAACTCCGGGTCGGACACGTCACCGGCATGGCAGTAGGGAAAGCCGAAGTCCTCGCCGGCCTTCCGCACGCGGTTGAGCGTATCGGGCGGCACCTCGTCACCCAGCATGTCGCGGCCATTGTTCGTGTACCAGAGCTCCTTCGTGGCCGGGTGCCAGGCCAGGCCCACGCTGTTGCGAACGCCGCGGACGACGATCTCGAAGCCGGTCCCATCCGGGTTCATGCGGGCAATCGAGGCCGTACGCGGCTCCTCGGCCTTCACCTCGCACACGTTGCAGGGGGCGCCGATCGTCACGTAGAGCTTGCCGTCGGGACCGAAGCGGATCGTCTTCCAGCCGTGCTGGGCGTTGCCGGGCAGCTTGTCGATCACCACCGCCGGCGTCTGCGGCCTGCCCAGATTCGCCTCCACGTTGTCGAAGCGCACGATGCGCGTCATCTCGGCCACGTAGAGGGCGCCGTTGTGAAAGGCCACGCCGTTGGGCGTATCGAGGCCGGTCGCGACCGGAATCACCTCGTCGACCTTGTGGTCCTTGTTCCGGTCGACGAGCGCGTGAATCGCGTACGGCGCCTTGGCACCGAGGCGCATGGCACCGACGAACACCGTGCCGGACGGCGCCACGGCGAGCTGACGCGCGAACGGGACGTTCGCGGCATACACCTCGACGACGAACCCCGCCGGCACAGACAGCTTCTCCACCGCCGGCGCCTGGGACGCCGGCACCTGCGCCGCAGCCGGTCGAAGCCAGTCTCCACCGGCCGCGAGTCCGCACACCACCGCAACCGCCACCACCGCTCCGCGTGTCATCAGCTTCGTCATGTTCAGTCCTTCCGGTTGGTCACCGGCGCGTTCTCGAGGTACTCCCACAGATACCAGCAGGCGATTGACCGGTAGGGTCGCCAGGCCTCCGCCGTACGCGTCATCTTGGCGGGCGACGGATCCGCCTTCCAGCCATACACCTTCTGGAAACCGCGCAGGATGCCCAGGTCGCCCACGGGCAACACGTCCGGCCTGTGCAGCCGGAACATCAGAAACATCTCGGCCGTCCACCGGCCAATCCCCTTCACGGCCACCAACGCCTCGATCACCGCGTCATCGTCGAGCGCGTCAAGCTCCCGCAGCCGCAGCGAGCCGTCCATGACGCGTTGGCACAGATCGCGTATGAACGAGACCTTCATCCGGCTGAGCCCGACGCCGCGGAGCGCGTCGTCGCTGACCGCCATCACCTGCTCCGGCGTAGGGAAGCGCTTCCGTGTCCCCTTCTTGAAGAGGTCCTCGAACCGCCCCTGAATCGTGGCGGCGGCCTTCACCGAGAGCTGCTGCGAAACGATCGCGCCGATCAGGGCCTTGAACGGGTCGGTGTGCTGCGCATCCGCCAGACCGCACGGCCCGCACGCCTTGATGACCGCACCCAGCACCGGGTCGCGACGCATCAGCGTGCGCCGCGCCTTCGCGTAGTCAGCCGGCGTCACTTGAGCGTGGCCGTCAGAGTGACGCGCGCCCGGAACTCCATCTGTCCCGCGGCCACGGGCGTGTCGGCCATCGCGGATTCCTTCATCGCCATCGCGCGGAGGGGCATCGGCATCGGCGCGGGCACGCCGTGCTCCTCGATCCGCAGCACGCGATCGATCACGCGGGCCGCACCGGCCGCCATGGCGTCGGCCCGGGCCCGGGCATCCTGCACGGCCAGCTTCAGCGCCTCCCGCTCGAGGCCGGCGCGGTTCTTGACGTCGAACCGGACCTCGCCCACCGATGTCGCACCGGCCGCCACCACGGCGTCCACGATCTCGCCGACCCGCTCGATCGCGTCGATCCGGACGTCGACGGCGTTGGTCGAGACATAGCCCTTGGTGATGCGCCGGCCGTTCACGTAGTCCGCGTCGATGAAGAGATTCACGTTCGTCGTCCGGACGGCATCCGCGGCCACACCGAGCGCACGCAGCCGGTCCTGCACCGCCTTCATCACGCCGGCCGTGCGGCTCTGGGCGTCCCGCTGCGACACGGCCCTCGACTCCACCGACACGGCAATGGAGGCCCGGTCGGGAACGCCATTGACGACACCTTCACCCGACACGGCGACGGTGGGCGGTTCAACAGCCTGCGTCTGAGCCTCGGCGGACGCGGCGGCCAGCGTCAGCGCCAGCAGAATCGGGGCGGCCCACGCGCGATTGGTCATGGCGTCAGTATAGGAACCCGCCGCGACAAAGGACAGACGCCGGCCACGGTACAATTGCGCTCGTGGAAGTCTCCTCCGTTCGCAAGCAGCTTCAGACCCGGGTCGCCGAATCCCGCCGGACCGCCAAGATCCGCCGCGAGGCCGTCTCGCAGGCGCAGGCCGCCTACAACGCGTTTCTCGACCAGATCGCGGTCCCCGTGGCGAGACAGCTCATCTCGGCGCTGAAGGCGGAGGGGTTCTCCTGGAACGTCTCCACGCCGTCGGGCATGGTCCGAATCGCGGCCGACGCCGGACGGGAGGACTTCATCGAGATCGACTTCGACGCCTCCGGCGACGCCCCGCGGGTGGTCGGCCGCGTGAGCTACGGGCGCGGGTCCCGACTGATGCGCGAGGAGCAGGCCCTGGCCGCGGGCGCCTTGCCCGGCGACATCACCGATCAGGACGTCCTCGACTATCTGCTCACCGCACTGACGCCCTGGCTGGAACGCTAGGTCAGCGCTCCGCAGGTCCAGCCTCACCGGCACGGCTTGGCGTGCCGACCTCGTAGATCCGCAACAGCTCCACGAGCTTGTAGCCCTTCGTCTGGTAGGGCGGCACGATGCGCTCCGTGCGCAGGTACTGCAGCATGCCGTCGTCGCTGTAGTCCGCGTCGCCGATCTCCGGGACCGCCGTGAGCGCGGCCTCCAGGCCGCTGAGCGTCAACGCAGGTCGCGTGGTGCGACGCGTGACCGGCACAATCCCAAGCAGCTTCGCCGGCGCCGCCACGGACACGTCGCGAAACCGCACGAAGATCTCATTGCTGAGGAAGCTGTATCCCGCGTCGCTCCGTGAGGCCGGCGCGTCCTCGATACGCAGGAACGCGATCTCCGCCATCGACTGCAGTGCCGCGATGACACGAGTGGTGAAGTCGCCGTCGCCGGACCAGTTCGTCTGGTCGATCTCCACCGCCGCGTCGGGCTGCACTGCGCTGTGGACAGGCGCCGTCGTGTAGATAGGCGCCGCCTTGTAGATGGACACTGCGCCTGCATGATACCGTCGCCGCGGAGGGTTCCCCATGGACGTCGAGATCTGGTCCGACATCGTGTGCCCCTGGTGCTACATCGGGAAACGGC
>JBIKWH010000084.1:0-7060 GCA_044356435.1 Vicinamibacterales bacterium | reverse complement strand
CCACCGACCAGATGGCCTGGCTCAGCACCGGTCAGGTGGCCGCCCTCGGCAGCACGCAGGTGCGCGCGCTGACGACCGCGCAGGTGGCGGCACTGACCACGGATCACGTCGCCGCGCTTTCGACGGACCAGGTGCGGGCGTTCGGCACCGCGCAGGTGGCCGCCCTCGACAGCGCCCAGCTCACCGCCGCGGACTCCGACCAGCTCCGCGCGCTCGAGGTGAGTCAGGTCGCCGCCATCAGCACGGGCGTCATGGCCGCGCTCCCGACCGGTCAGATGGCGGCGTGGACCTCCCGCCAGCTCGGCGCCATGACCACCGCGCAGATTGCCGCGCTCGACACGGACCGGATTGCCGCGCTGGATCCCGCGGCCATGCGCGGGATGACCGGCCTGCAGGTGATCGCGCTCTCCACGGCGCAGGCCGCGGCGCTGACCACCGACCAGATTCAGGGCTTCACCGTCCGCCAGGTGGCCCTCATCGAGGTGGCGGACCTGAACGCGCTGACCAGCGATCAGGTGGCCGCGCTCACGGCCGATCAGGTCGGCTCGCTCGCGACCGCGCAGTTGAGCGCGCTGGGCACGGCGCAACTGACCGCGATTGAGACGGCGGATCTGCGGGTGCTCAAGTCTGCCCAGCTCGCGGCGCTGACCACGGACCAGATTCAGGCGCTGACCACCGACCAGATGGCGAGCCTGCTGGCCTCACAGCTCCGCGCGCTGACGACGGCCCAGGTGAGCGCCCTCACGACCGACCAGGTGACGGCGCTTTCGACGGATCAGCTCGCCGGCCTCCGGGCCGACCAGGTGCGGGCGCTCACGACGACACAGGTCGCGTCATTGGTCACGGAGCAGGTGGCCGGGCTCGCCAACGGCGTGCTGGCGGCGTTCACGACGGCACAGGCGCAGGCATTCACGACCGACCAGATCGCCGCGCTGACCACGGCCCAGGTGGCGGGCCTGAAGACCACCATGCTCGTGGCGCTGACCACCGCGCAGGTCAACGCGCTGACGACGGGCCAGGTCGCCGCCCTCACCAGTGGTGGCGTACGGGCGCTGACGACCACGCAGCTCAATGCCTTGACGACCGGGCAGATCGCCGCCGTTGAAGCCGGCGACGTGCCCGCGCTGACCACCGACCAGCTCAACGGCCTCGCGACCGAGCAGGTGGCGGCGCTCACGACGACCCAGGTGGCCGCGCTGACGGCCGCCCAGGTGGCGGCGCTCGATCTGGACCGTGTGGCGGCGCTCACAACCGACCAGGTCGTCGCCCTGACCACGCGACAGGTCCGCAGTCTGACCACGGACCAGGTGAGCGCGCTCACGACCGATCAGGTCGCTGCGCTCGAGACGGCCGATCTGGGCACGCTCGCGTCGGCGCAGCTCCGCGCTCTGGGCACGGCCCAGGTGGCGGCCCTGACCACGGATCAGATCGCCGCGCTGCGGCGGGCGCAGCTCACGGCGCTGGCCACGGACCAGGTGGCCGCGCTGACGACGGATCAGGTCGCGGCGATTCCGACGCTGATCCTTCCGGGCCTCAGTACCGCGCAGCTCGCCGCGCTCGGAAGCGCGCAGGTGCAGGCGTTGACCACCGCGCAGGTCGTGGCGCTCTCGACCGGGCAGGTGGCGGCCTTCACACCCGAGCAGATCCAGGCCGTCACCACGGCACAGTTTGCCGCGATGGAGACCGCCGACATGGCCGCGCTGACCTCCGGCCAGGTGGCGGCGCTGACGACGGTGCAGCTCACCGCGCTCGACAGCACGCACCTCGGCGCCCTCTCGACCTCCGCCCTCGCCGGTCTCAGCACGACGCAGCTCGCGGCGCTCACCACCGAGCAGGTGGTGGCGCTGACCACCCGCCAGTTCGCCGCGCTCGACGCCGACCAGATGGCCGCGCTGACGACCGAGCAGGTGGCGGCCATCGAGACGCGCGATCTCGTCGCGCTCACGGCGGCGCAGTGGGCCTCGCTCACCACGGCGCAACTGGGTGCGCTGGCGACGGAGCAGGTGGCGGCGATTGAAACGCTCGATCTGGCCGCGCTCAGCACCACGCAGGTGGTGGCGTTCACCACCGAGCAGTTGAACGCGCTGGCGACCAGTCAGTTCGCCGCGTTCCGGACGGACCAGATCGGCGCGCTCACGACGACGCAGCTCGCGGCCGTGGAGACGGATGACCTGCGGGCGCTCACGACGCGGCAGGTGCAGGCCTTCACGAGCGCCCAGCTCGACGCCATCTCATCGACGCAGCTCCAGGCGCTGACGACCACGCAGGTCGCCGCCCTCGGAACCGACCAGTTGACGGCGTTCTCGACGACACGGCTCAACGAGCTGACGACGGCGCAGTTCAATGCCTTCACGAGCGACCAGGTGGCGGCGCTCACCACGGCCCAGGTGGCCGGGCTGGACACCGCGCAGGTCGCGGCGCTCACGACGACGACCTTCGGCCGCCTGACCACCGAGCAGGTGTCGGTGTTGACCTCGGATGAGATCCAGGCGCTGAGCACGGCGAGCATCGCCGCGCTGACCACGGACCAGACCGGCGCGTTGACCACCGCGCAGGTGGCGGCGCTCGTGAGCAGCCAGGTCGCCGCGTTGACCTCGGCGGCGCTCCTGGTTCTGACCTCGGCGCAGCTCAACGCGCTCTCGACCGACCAGGTGGCGGCACTCGGCACCGATCAGGTGAACGCGCTCGGCACCGACCAGTTGCCGCAGTTGCTCACCGCGCAGCTCCCGGGTCTGACCTCGGCGCAACTGGCAGGCCTCACGACCGACAACCTGACGGCGCTGACGACGGCCCAGGTGGCCGCGCTCTCGAGCGACCAGCTCCGCGCGCTCACTTCGAGCCAGTACGCGGCACTGACCACCGCGCAGGTGGAGGCGCTGCCCGCGGCGGAGATGGGGAATCTCGAGGCGGCAGACCTCGCGGGCCTGACGTCGGACCAGGTGGTTGTGCTGAGCACCGCGCAGGTCGCCGCCCTCGGCACCGACGGCCTGCAGGCGCTGACCACGGGTGCCGTGACGGCCTTCGGCACGGCGCAGGTGGCTGCGCTGACGACGGACCACGTGGCGGCGCTGACCACCGACCAGGTCAACGCGCTCACCACGACGCAGCTCGACGCGCTGGGTTCGGCGCAGGTGGCGGCGTTCACGGCCGGTCAGATTTCGGCGCTGTCGACGACGCAGGCGAGCCTGCTGCCGACGGCGCAACTGGCGGCGCTGACCACCGACCAGCTGGCGTGGCTTTCGACCGCCGCCATCGCGGCGCTGCCGACCGGCTCCATTGCGTCGCTGACCACGGAACAGGCCGCCGCGCTGGGCACGGCCCAGCTTGTGGCGCTGGGTACGGCGCAGGTCGCCGCGCTGACGACGGCGCAGGTGGCCAACGTTGGCACCGCGGGCATTGCGGCCCTGACCACGACCCAGATCGGCGCACTCGACACCGAACAGGTCGCCGCGTTGACCACGGCGCATGTCGGCGCGCTGACCTCCGCGCAGTTCGCCGCGCTCAGCACGGCGCAGGTGGCCGCGCTCGGCACGGCCCAGGTGGGTGTGCTGAGCTCCGTCCAGGCCGCCGCGCTCTCGACCGAGCAGTTGGCCGCGCTCACGAGTCTGCAGGTGGCGGCGCTTGATGCCGGCGTCATCCCGGCGCTCTCGAGCGTCCAGGTGGCGGCCCTGACCACCGAACAGGTGGCGTCGCTGACGACGGCGCAGGTCGCCGCGATCGAGACGGGCGACCTGGCGGCCATGACGACAGCGCAGGTGGCGGCCTTCGAGACCACGCAGGTGGCCGCGCTGGGCAGCGATCAGGTGGCGGCGCTCAGCACGGTGCAGCTTGGCGCGCTGAACGCCACGCAGATCGGCGCAATCACGGACACGGCGATTGCCGCGCTCAGCACCACGCAGGTGGCCGCGCTTTCCACGGCGCAGGCGCTCGGCCTGACGACCAGTCAGGTGGCGGCGCTTGAAACGGCGGACGTCAACGCGCTCTCGACGGACGCGCTTCGGACGCTCTCCACTGAGCAGATTGACGCGCTGACCACCACGCAGGTGGCCGCGTTGACGACCACACAGGTGGCGGCGCTGACGGCCGAGCAGGTGGGCGCGCTCAGCGAGGACGACTTCGGCGTGCTGGCCAGCCAGCAGGTGGGCGCCTTCGGCACCGATCAGGTGGCCGCCATCTCCGCCGCGCAGTTGGTCACGCTCTCGACCACGGCGATCGGCGGGCTCACCACCGCGGGCGTCCAGGCCCTTTCGGCCGAGCAGGTGGCTGCGTTCCAGTCCGCCCAGGTGGCCGCGCTGAGCACGGTCCAGGTGGGCGCGCTCTCGTCGGATCAGCTCGGCGCCATCAGCTATACGGGCGTCGCCGCGTTGCGCACGGTCCAGCTCCGTATGCTGAGCGACGAACAGCTGGGCGGTCTCTCGCCCGCGCAGGTGCCGTTCATCACGCTGGAAGGCATCGCCGCCATGCATGCCTCGCAGATTGCGGCGATGGATACCACGCAGCTGGCGGCGTTTACCGCCGGGCAGATTGCCGCGCTCACCACCACGCAGGTGGCGGCGCTCTCCTCCGAACAGCTCTCGATTCTGGGCCTGGACTAGTCCGCTAGTGGCCTGTCCTCGCTGAATCAGTGCCGGATGCCGGAGCGCGGCGCCCGGATCGCAAGGCGCGAAGAGTGAGCTTATTGGGCATAAGTGAGCGATGAGCAACGCCGCGAGGCGGGATGCCCCGCCCGGCAGGCGGCACTGATTCGGCGGGGACAGGCCACTAGGTGCCGGCCGCGAGCCGCACGAGCGCGTCGTCCAAGCTGCGGACGAATCGCGCCGGCGCGTCCGTCCAGCCTGGTGCCAGCGTCCGCATGCGGTCGCGGATCGCCAGTCGACGGGCCGGGTCCGTGGCGAGCTGCGTGGCAAGCTGCTCGTAGCTCTCCCAGCTGGTCGCGACGAGCTCGTCCAGGCCGGCGGCGTGCAGGAGGCTCCCGGCCATCCGTGCCACGGGCGTCCGCCCGGCGAGCGTTACGAGCGGCACGCCCGCGTCCAGCACATCGCGCGCCGTCGAACCTGCGTTGTAGGGATACGTATCGAGGTAGACATCCGCGAGCGTGAGCTTCTCGCGATACTCGGCGTGCGTCGACCGGCCCGCGAAGATGATGCGCGCCGGATCCACGCCGGCTGCCTGGGCGTGGGCGCGGAGCGACGCGGTGGCCCACGCGTTGTCGTCGAGCAGCCAGAGCACCGCCTGCTCCGAGCGCTGCAGGAGCCGCAGCCACACGGAGAACATCGCCGGCGTGACCTTGTAGATGTTGTTGAAGCACGCCAGCACCACGCGCCCTTCGGGTAGCCCCGCATCCGCGCGCGAGAACCGGCAGGCCGGCACCGCCTGATAGCCGAGCGGAATCATCGAGCCGTCCACGTAGAGCGGCCGCTCCGTCACGTAGGCCGTCACCGAGTCGGGCATCGTCCACGGGTCGGTGACGACGAAGTCGATCCACGGTACGGCGGTCGTGCCGATGAAGCCGAGGTAAGTGCCGATGGATCGGGCCGGGCGGTAGGCGAGGATGCCCGGGCGGGCCCCGGAGCTGAGGCCATGCAGATCGATCAGCACGTCAATGCCCCGGGCACGAATCGCCTCGGCCGCCGCGCGATCCGGGAGCGCGTGGATCGGCACGACCTCGTCGCACGCGCGCAGGAGGCGCGCCCGGTGCGCGGTGTGGTCGTCCGGGCTGAAGTCGAACGCGGTCACGTGGATCCGCGTCCGGTCGTGCGCTTCGAGCAGGTCCGCGAGCAGCAGGCCGACCGCGTGCGTGCAGAGGTCGCCCGAGAGGTAGCCGATGTGGACACGCCCATCGGGATGCCGCGGGCCGGGGCCGAGCCGCTCGGGTGGAGCCGGGTACTTGCGGGTGACGAAGGTCTGCGCGGCCAGCCACTGCATGGCCGGGTCGTCTGCCAGCGCGAGCATCGCCAGCGGAGAGGTGGCCGCCATGAGGCGGTTCACGGTGAGGCCGGGCGGCGGCGCATAGACCGGCCACGTGCATTGCTTCTGCCGGAGATGCACCCAGTGCTGAATGGCGTCGGGCTGCGCGGGATCGAGCCGGAGGCTGTGGGCCAGGGCGGATTCGGCCGCCGCGAAGTGCCGCCGTGCTTCCTGGAGCCGGCCGACATGGTTGAGGGCCACCGTTGCGAGCGGCACGGCGTCCGGGTCGCCGTGAGCGACGGCTTCCGCCACCGAGAGCCACAGGCGGACGGCGTCGGTGTCGCGACCCTGGCGCTCGGCGATCAGGCCGCCATTGATCCGCGCCTGATGCAGACGCGGATTGGCGGTGAGTGCGTCGCCGTAGGCCGCGGCGGCCGCGGGCAGATCGCCCATGTCCGAACGGAGGACGCCGAGGTTGAAGAGCGCGACGGCCCGGGCCGGACCCTCGGCCGTGGCGAGCCAGGACTCATAGAGGGCCGCGGCGTCGCCAGCCAGGCCGGCGGCGCGCCGCGCTTCGGCGTCGGCAATGACGGTGTCGAGCGTCCGGATCGGGGCGGACATCGGCGGCAATGGTGCCACGGTTCGATTTCCTGATCTGTGGCGTTTATACAGGTCAGGAGGCATACATGACACTTGGGAACACCATCATCTGGTCGGCCGCGGCCGCCCTCGGGGCGGTCGTCGCGGCGTCCACCCCGGCAGCAGCGCAGATTCCGTCCGCCGCGGGCGTCTATACGGCGTGCATCCGCCTCGATCGCGATGGCGACGAAGGGAGGCTGGTCCGTCTCGTGGCCGCGAACGAGCCCTGCCGCCGGCGCGAGCAGCGCGTGACCTGGAACGAAAAGGGAGCCGCGGGAGATACGGGCGCGGCGGGGGTGGCTGGGCCGCAGGGTCAGGCCGGGCCGGTCGGGCCGGTCGGGCCACAGGGTCCGCAGGGTATTCAGGGTGCGCCGGGCGCTGACGCGCCGGGTGTCACCGGTGGCGCCGACCGTGGCCCCGTCGGCACGCCGGGATCACCCGCCCAGCCGGCGTTTCTGACGTCCACGCCCACGTCGTTGACGACCGGCAACATCGCCACCGGCTTCCCGGGATA
>JBIKWH010000234.1:0-4206 GCA_044356435.1 Vicinamibacterales bacterium | reverse complement strand
CCGGACCCGCGTCGACAGTGAGCACCATCGTGGCGCGGTCGGGGTCGTGGTGCAGCTCGAGCGCCGTGGCGACGGTGGCCGTGGCGAAGCCGGTCTCGCGGTACCACCCGTGCAGGAAGTCGACGATCTCGGCGGACCGCGAGGCGTCGGGCGTGGCGCCGAACCGTTCGAGCACCGCCTGCCGGACCGTCGCGTCCGGAAGGCCCAGCGCGCCGCGGAGCGTGAACCCGGTCACCGGGTGCCGCGGCGTCAACTGGAACCGCACGCGCACGCCGTCCCCGTCGGGGTCGGTCCGCACCTGGATGTCCTCGAAGCGGCCAAGGCTGTCGAGGTGGCCGACCGCCTCGCGCAGCTCCGCCATCGACAGCGGACGGCCGGCACGGGTGCCCACGAGCCCCAGCAGCACGGCATCAAGCACCGCGCGCCCCTCGATTTCGATCGTCACCGCCGTCACCGGGCGGCCCGCGACGTCAGCCGGAACGGAGGTCTGCGCGAGCGACGGGACAGCGGCCAGCGTCAGCGTCAACGCCAGCACCGGCGCGGTCGCGGCCAGCCGGCGGCAGGAACAGAGCGCGGAATAGATCATCAGAAGACGTGGCGCCGTCGCATTTCGAGGGCATAGGTATTGTCCTCGTTCTGCGAGAGCACCCACGAGAAGCGGTCGCTCTGGTCGTACTCGAGCAGGATGAGCTGGTCGCGTGCCGCCGTGACCAGGCTCCGGGAGAACGTCAGGAAGATGCGCTCGGAGAGCCGCTTGCCGATCGTCAACCGCGCGCCGGGCGTGAACCGGGCTGACTGCTGGGTCAGGTCGTTGACCGAGAGGTTCAACTGGAACGTATCGACGCCGAGCGTCTGCTGGGCGACGCGGCCCACCTGGTCGGAGATGCCGCCGGTCAGCGCCCGCGCGGCGCGGTCGCGCAGAAGCTGCTCCTGCGGCGTGATGGCGGCGTTGTACTGACGGAACTCCACGTCGCGGCCGATCGGCGACACGTTGCCGAGGATGAGCGAGAGCGTTTCGATCTCGGGCAGCGGCGGGTCGGCCGCAAACGTGGGCGTCAGCCGGTCGAGCGTACCCGCGGCGCTGACCGTCACGCGATACGTCTGACCCGGCACCCGCACGCGCGTTTCCGCCTCGACGTCGAGGAACGGCCTGATGCGCATCGGGTCATTGAAGTCGATGGTACCGCGCGTCACCAGGTACCGCTTCCCTTCGAAGGTGACCTGGCCGCGGTCGATCTGGGCGCGGCCGAGCACGATGGGCCGGTCGTAGGTGCCGGTGAGCTGCAGCTCGGCCGTCGCCGAAATGCGGGCCAGGTTGTTCTCGAGGCGCAGCGTGCCCGGTGCCGAAATGCGGACGTCGTACCGGAGCGGCACGGCGGCGGCGCCGCCGGTGAAGCCAGGCGCCGCATCCACCTGGACGCTCGCGCCACCACCCGTCAGGTTCAGCACGCCGGCGCCCCCGTCCACGCGCGCGGTGTAGAGGGCGCTCCGCACCAGGACGTCGCCGCTCAGCACCGCCGCCTCCGGGGTGCCCGTCAGGCTGAGCGTGGCATCCACGAGGGACCGCATGCCCTCGGGGAACCGCAGCCGCATGTTCCGGCCCGTCATCGTCAGGTCGAGACCGGTCGGCGCGTAGCCCTCGACGTCGACCCGCCCGCCGAAGAGCACGTCGCCGCCGCCGAGCCGCGCGCGCAGTCCGTCGAGGCTGGCGCCCTTCGAATCGAACGTCACCGTGCCCGTCAGGTTCTCGAGGGCGTGCGGCACCGCGGTGTGGCGGATCCGGCCCGCCGACATCGTCATCAGCCCGGCGACCGCCGGGTTCGACGCCGTGCCGGTGATGTCGGCCGAGAGCTGCGCCTGCCCGGACGCCCGCACGTCCGGCGCGAAGCCCTGGATGATGCTGAGGTTGGCCGTGCCGGTGGCACGGGCCTTCACCTCGCTCGAATCCAGGTCGACCGTCCCGGTCACGTCGAGCGCCGTCCCCTCGCCGGACAGACGCATCTCCGCCACGCTCACGGTGCGCCCGTCGAGCCGGACGAGAAACGGGGCGGCGTTCCGCAGGTGGTAGTCGAACAGGCTCACGTCGAGCCGGTCGACCTCGCCCTCCACGCGCAGGCGCGTCTGGTCCATCAGCGGGCCGCGGACGCGGATCGTGCCCGTCGCGATGGCCGTGGTCAGCACCGGCAGCGACGGCTGCAGGGCGCGGGCGTAGGGATCGAGCGAGGTCTCCGTCACCTGGAACGCCAGGTCGGCATCCATGGTGTCCGTCATCGCCACGCGTCCGGAACCCGACACGGCCAGACGAGCCGAGGCGGCCTCCAGCTTCACGTTCAGGATGTCGCCGCGCAGGGCCAGATCGCCGGTCACGCGGCCGATGCCTTCCTCGCCGAGGAAGACGTCCGAGACGGATCCCTTCACGTCGTAGGTCGGCACATCGAACACGCCGTTGCCTTCGGCCGTGAAGTCGAGCAGACCCGTGAGCGGTGGCAGCCCGGCAATCTGCAGCACCGAGACGTCGGAGACGGGCAGGCGCTGCCCGTTCAGGTTGAAGGAATACGTGCCGTCGAAGCCCACGAAGGCCGCCCCGACACCGCGGCCCAGCGACTTCCGGATCTCCAGCCCGTCGAGTCGCACACCCGTGCCTTCAAACCGCAGCGCCGCAGTGGCGCGGTCGAACGGCTCGTCGTAGCCGGTGCCGTTGTCGATGACCATCGAGCCGAAGCCGTACGGATTCTCGTACTCGCCGTAGAGATGGAACTCGCCGGAGAGCGTGCCGTCCACCGGATAGTCGTAGAGCGCGAAGGCGTGCCGGAGCCGTTCGACCGGAGCCCCCGACACCCGGATGCGCGCGTTGATCTGCTCGCCGCGATCCTTGCGCGGATACCCGAGCGAGAAGCGGCCCTCGGCCTCGACGCGCGACGCCCCTGACTCGATCACGGCGCCGGTCACGTCGGTGTAGCTGTTCTCGATCACGGCATGCCCGCGCGCTCGGCCCCAGTCCACCCGCCAGGCCCGCATCGCCTCGCCGGTGAAGTCGCCTTCGATCCGCGGCGCCTTGAAGCTGCCGGTCATCAGGCCGTCGAACGTGCCATAGCCCCCGATCTCGATCGCCGAGGTCGGTGAGCCGAAGAGCGTCAACAGCCCGGCCAGGAGCCGGTCGCTCTCGAGCCAGTCGCGGCTCGTGACGTGAAACGGCAGCGTGGACCGCTCGCCCCACGCCGTGCGTCCCTCAAAGGAGACGAAGCTCGTCTCGGTGGCGACGTGACTCGGGTCGACCCTGATCCAGTCGGGATCGAACGCATAGGTGACCGTGCCGCCGAGCGGCACCGGCGCCTGCGGAAGCTGGTTGCTGAACGGGCCTTCCACCGCCGCCCGCAGAGCGGCAGCCTCCGCTTCCCCAGGCGCGAGTTCGCGCGTGGCCAGGACTTCTCCGGCCGGGGGTTCGGCCGTCACCACGCCGACACCGGCACGATCCCGGAAACCGCCGAGCGGCCAGGTCAGCACGTTGTGACCCGAGGCCCGTCCGGCGAGCCGCAGCCCCTTCGTGCGGTAGAAGTCGGTGACGGCCCTCAGGTCCACGCCCGTGTAGGTCGTGTCGAAGGTCGCCACCGCGGGCCGGTCCGGCTTGCCGAACGGCGCCATCAGGTACGTGAAGCGGCCTTCCCCGCCGTAGACACCGGCGCGTCCGCCGGTCACCTCGAAGTAGTCCGGCGTCCACAGCAGCTCCCCGCGGACGCCCGTGAAGCGGTAGTCGTCCAGGCCCAGCACCGGCGCCGAGAACACGCCCGCGAGATCCCGGCCGCCCTTGTAGAGATGCCACGTCCCGGTGAAGGCACCGCTGCCGCTCAGCTCGAAGCGCTCTTTCGCGAAGAAGATGCGGCGCATCGGCGCAAAGTCGATCTGCGACTCGATCTGGTAGGTCATCTCCGGGAAGTGCGAGAGGTCCGCGCTGCCGGTCATCTTTGACACGCTGCCGTCGGTCGTCAGGTCGATCCGGTCGAAGACGGCAACCGACCCCGCCAGCTTGAAGACGCCGTTCATGGCGGCCGTCATCGGCTCGTACTGCTGGATGGCGATGGTCGCGTTGTTGAAACGCACCTGCCCGCGGTAGTCGAGGTTGGGCTTGGAGACGATGATCTCGAGGTTGCGGGCCGTCGTGCTCCACGGCACGCCGTGGTCCTCGTAGCGGAACTCGCCGTCGTGGGC
>JBIKWH010000404.1:0-2850 GCA_044356435.1 Vicinamibacterales bacterium | reverse complement strand
GTCACGCGCCACTTCCGGTTGGGATTCGCGGGGCCGTCGGGCGTGAACTTCGGGAAGTTGTGCGCCCCGCCCGGGAAGCTCTCCGTGTACATCCGCCAGTCGGCCATGTCGATCTCGTCGAACACGACTTCCTGGTGGAGCATCGGCGCCCAGCGCATGGACAGGGCGATCCGGCGGGCCGTCAGGAACGGCGTGCCCTCAGGCTTCAGCCCCTCGATCGAGAAGTCCTCAAAGACGAACGACCCGCGCCAGAGATGCACGGACAGACGGCCGATGTGCATCGGCCGCTTGATGAAGCGGGAGCCGTAGGTTTCGGCGAGGGGCTTGAGGACCGGGCCGAGGTCCACCGTGAACACGGAGACCAGCGCCACGGCGAGCAGCACCGCCACGACCACGACGGCGAGGCGCAGATAGCGCCGCGCCCGTTCAGTGGCCGGGTGCCGCAGGAGACGGTTCACTACTCCACGATAACAAGAACTGATCCCGCCTCAACGGACGTCCCTTCAACCGCCTTGACCTCCTTGACAGTCCCGGCGCGGGCAGACTTCAGCTCGTTCTCCATCTTCATGGCCTCGACGACGACCACGCCCTGCTTGGCGGCCACCTCGTCCCCGACCTTCACGAGCACCTTGACGACCTTGCCCGGCATCGGCGCCACGATCTTCTGGGGGCCCTTGCCCCCGGCTGCGGCGTCACCCCGCCGGGCCCAGGACCCCTGGGCGCCCGCCACGGTGGCCTCAATCAGGCGGCCATTCACGTGGACGATCACCCCACCGGTCGCCGACTCGCCAATCGACACCTCGTGGCTGCGCTGGGCCACGTGTCCGGTCGCGCCCGCCGCGGGGACGTCGGACAGGATCAGCGACCACGTCCCGTTGACCTGGGACACGCTCGCCGCCTGCCGGCGGCCGTCCACACTGACCTCGAAGGCCTGACCGTGCCGCGTCACTTCGACACGGCGGTTCCGTCCGTTGATCTCGACGTCGTAGATCACGACCGCATCCCTTCCACCCGGGCGGTGGACGTCCAGCGGCTGCCGCGTGCCTGGCTGCCGGCGGTGGCCGCGGCCGCACCCGGCCGCTTCATGACCGTACTGAGCACGGCGGCAATGGCCGCCACCTCTTCCTCGGCGTCGCCGGCGGGCAGGAACGGCGCACCCGCCCGTTCCTTCAGCAGCCGGTCCAGATAGGTCGTGTCGAACGCCGCGGCCACGAAGTCGGGCTGCTCGAGCATCCACCGGTGGAACGGAATCGAGGTCTTGATGCCGACGACGTCGTACTCGGCCAGCGCGCGCTTCATCCGCGCCGTGGCCTGCTCGCGCGTCTCGCCCCAGGCGATGAGCTTCGAGATCATCGGGTCGTAGTAGATCGGCACCGTGGCGCCGGACTCCGTGCCGCCGTCGTCGCGAATGCCGGGACCGGTCGGCACGCGGAGCGACGAGATGTGGCCGGGCGACGGCATGAAGCCGGCATCCGGATCCTCGGCGATGATGCGGCACTCGATCGCGTGGCCGTTCGGCTGCAGCAGCCGCGCCGGGTCCAGCGTCAGCTTCTCGCCGCGCGCGATCCGGATCTGCCACTGCACCAGGTCAACGCCGCTCACGGCTTCCGTGATCGGGTGCTCCACCTGGAGCCGCGTGTTCATCTCGAGGAAGTAGAAGCTCTCGCCGTCTTCATCGAGCAGGAACTCGATGGTGCCCGCGCCGGTGTACCCGACGTGACGCGCGATGTCGGCGGCAGCCTTCGTCATGCGGGCACGCACGGCCGGCGACACCTTCGACGACGGCGTCTCCTCGATGACCTTCTGGTGGCGCCGCTGCAGCGAGCACTCGCGCTCGACGAACGGCAGCACGGTGCCGTGCTGGTCGCCGAGGAGCTGCACTTCGATGTGGCGCGCCTTGCCGATGCGCCGCTCCAGGAAGATCGCCGAGTCGCCGAAGGACGAACCGGCTTCGGACCGCGCCGAGCGGACCGCGCCGGAGAGCTCGGCCGGCGCGTTGACGACGCGCATGCCCTTGCCGCCACCGCCGGCGACCGCCTTCACCATCAACGGATAGCCGATGGACTCCGCCAGCTTCGCGATGACGTCATCGGGCACGTTCGCGTCGAGCGCACTCTCGGTGCCCGGCACGACCGGTGCGCCGACCTTCATGGCGACTTCGCGCGCGGCGGTCTTGCTGCCCATGCGCTCGATCACTTCCGGCGAGGGGCCGAGGAACGCGATGCCCGCGTCGCGGCACGCGGCGGAGAAATCCTCGTTCTCCGACAGGAAGCCGTAACCGGGATGGATGCCGTCGGCGCCACACGCCTTCGCGACATCGATGATCGTGTCGATGCGGAGGTAGCTCTCGCCCGGCGCGTTGCCGCCGATCGGATACGCCTCGTCCGCCATCCGGACGTGCCGGGCGACGCGGTCGCACTCCGAATACACCGCCACGGACGCGATGCCCATGTCACGGCAGGCCCTGATCACCCGGATGGCGATCTCCCCACGGTTCGCGATGAGAATCTTTTTCACGGTCGATGACTGTCCGAGGCTAGAGCGGGATGTTGCCGTGCTTCTTGGGCGGGTTCTTGTCCCGCTTGCTGTCGAGTGACGCCAGCGCGGCGATGAGTTTCGGCCGGGTCTGGCTGGGCGTGATGACCTCGTCGAGGTAGCCGCGCGACGCCGCGACGAATGGGTTGGCGAACTTGTCGCGGTACTCGGCGATCTTCTCCGCGCGCGCCGCGGCGACGTCCTTGGCACCCTCGATCTCGCGCTTGTAGAGAATGTTCACGGCGCCCTCGGCGCCCATGACGGCGATCTCGGCCGTCGGCCACGCGAGGTTGACGTCCGTCCGGATGTGCTTGC
>JBIKWH010000083.1:0-7145 GCA_044356435.1 Vicinamibacterales bacterium | reverse complement strand
CACCACAAGTAGAGGTCGTCCCGGCAGCGGGCGCCGGTTTCCGGTGCCCGCACGGCTCCGGCCGCGCGATCGCCTATCTCGCCGGCCCTTCCACTTTCGGCTTCAGCGCCTCGCCGACCTGTCTCAGCAGCTCACCCGGGCTGAAGGGCTTCGCCAGCAGCCGGGCCGACTTGAATTCCTCCTCGAGCGGCCCCGGATACCCCGACACGAACATCACCGGCAGCTCCGGATAGAGCACCCGCACGCGCTTGGCGAGCATCGTGCCCCGCATGTCGGGCATCATGACGTCGGTCAGCAGCAGGTCCACCGGTTCCCGCAGCTCCGCGAGGATGGTCAGCGCCTCCGTGCCGTTGTTCGCGACCAGCACGGCATAGCCGCCAAACTCGAGGGCGCGCCGCGTGAGGTCGGCCACCGCGGGCTCGTCCTCGACCAGCAGCACGCGCGCGCTGCCGTCCCGCCGCTCCGCGCGGGGCACCGATTCCTCCTCGACCTCCGTGATGGCCCCTTCGACCAGCGGCAGGTAGATCCAGAACGTCGTGCCCTTGCCTTCCGCGCTCTCGACGCCGATGTAGCCCGCGGCCTGTTTCACCGTGCCGTAGCACATCGCCAGGCCCAGCCCGGTGCCCTTGCCCGGACCCTTCGTGGTGAAGAACGGTTCGAAGATGCGGTTGCGGATGTCCGCCGGAATCCCCACGCCCGTGTCGGACACGGACAGGCGCACCTTCGCACCCGGCGTCAGGCCCGGATGCCGGCGCGCCTCGGCCTGCGTCACCACATGCAGCGTCGTACGGACGGACACGGTGCCCCCGCCAGGCATGGCGTCCCGGGCGTTGGCCGCCAGGTTGATCAGGATCTGTTCGAACTGGCCGGGGTCGATATTGACCGGAAGCGTTTCCGGTGAGCAGTCGACCATCAGGCGGACATCCTCGCCGATGACGCGGCGCAGCAGCGCCTCGACGCGGCGGACGACGCGGCTGAGGTCCACGATCCGCGGCGCGACGGGCTGCTGCCGCGAGAACGCGAGAAGTTGCCGTGTCAGCTCGGCGGCACGCCGGGCCGCAGCCAGCGTCTCCTCCCACTCGGGCGTGCTGTCGCCGCCCTTGCCGAACTGCAGCGCAATCTCGGCGCACCCGACGATGACGGTCAGCAGGTTGTTGAAGTCATGCGCGATGCCGCCGGCCATCCGGCCGATGGATTCCATCCGCTGCCCCTGCCGCATCTGGGCTTCGAGCCGCCTGGCGTTGGTGACGTCCGTGTTGAGGACGATCGCGCCGGAGATCGAGCCGTCGGCCGCGTGCATGGGGAACACGGATGACTGCAGCGTGCGGCTCGTACCATCCGGCAGATCGATTTCGAGATCCTGGTCGATCGTCGCGCGGCCCTGTTCGAGCGCGTCGACCAGACGATTCCGATCCGGCCCCAGATGTTCCCCGGTGGCAGGCCGGCGTGCGTTGTAGCGCTCGAACTGCGCGGGGTCGTTCACATCCGGGCCTTCGGCGCCTCCCCACATGCGCCGGCCGGCCGCGTTGGCGTCCTGCACACGGCCATGACGGTCGACGAACCAGACGCCGATCGGCAGCGCGTCCAGCACCTCGCGTAGCCGCTGCTCCCGCGAACGCACGTCCGCATCGGCCTGACGATGCAGCGTCAGGTCCCGCGTGGCGCCGCAGACCCGGACAATCCGGCCGTCCTCCTGGAGGATCGGCTGGAGCGTGAACCGCGTCCACCGCATGCCGGACGGTCCTTCCATCCGGAACTCGAACTCGGTCCGGGCGCCGGCGTTGGCACGCGCAAAGGCGTCAAGCACGGCCGCGCGGTCGTCTTCGTGAATGAACGCAAACCAGCCCGCGAGGTCCTTCCGGTCGGCGACGGAGCGGCCTGTCCATTCCTCGAACGGGACGTTGCTCCACTCGAGGCCTGGCACACCGTCCCGGTCGAGCGCGTAGACGAACGTGAACTCGCCGACCAGATTGAGCAGCGTTGAGACGACGGCCGGCGGCGGCTCCTCGGGAGCGGACATAGAGTCTGGATACTCTAGCAGCCCGCCGCGCAACTTCCGCATCCCGCGGACTGGAACGCGATGCCCCCCGGAACAGGGTGGGCGCAAGCGTTCAGACCAGCAGCAGGACGCCCCGCGCGGGGTGGCCCGTCGCGAACGCGACGGCCTGCGCGTAGATCTGCACCTGGCGCCGATAGCGATCGAGCGTGGCAGCGTCCGGCTGGCCCGTCTTGAAGTCGACGACCGTGACGACACCCTGCTCCTCGAACACGAGGTCGGCGGTGCCTTCAATCAGCCGCCCGTCCGCAGTGCGGGCCGTGATCGGCGCCTCGCGCCAGCACGCACCGCGGGCCAGCGCGGCGGCCGCCCGCCCAAGCAGCGGGTGCGCCAGCACGGCCATGACCGCCCGGACCGCCGCCTGCCGTTCGGTCTCTGTCGCGCCGAGCAGCCGCCCGTGCACCTCCGCCAGTCCGGCCACCTGTGCGCCGGCGGGCAGGTCGACGTCGGCCAGCACGGCGTGCACCAGCGACCCGAACCGGATGCCGTTCGCGCCGTCTCCGGCCACACCGCGCCCCCCGGACATCTGTTCGACCGAGACCTCGATGTCTGCGCCGAGGGTCACGGTCTGGTCAGCGGCCGCGTCGGTTGCGGTGAGCACCGTCAGTGAAGGCTGGCTCGCCGCCGTGATCGCCGCCGTCCGGTCCTCGCGCCAGCGCGCGTGCGCCGCGTGCTGGGCGGCCAGCACGTCGGGCGCGACGTCGCGCACGATCAGGTCGTCGCGCCTGATCCCGAATGCGGGCTCGACGTCGAGGTTCAAGGCGCCCGGCTCCGGAGACCACCACACCACGTCGGTGTCCGGCCCGGCTCCCGAGATGACGTGCAGACCCGGCGCGACCGTGCTCAGACTGGCCGGGTCGCCGTCGGGCCGCTCGAGGACCGTGTCGCGGCTGGTGAACCCGGGCACGCCGGGTGACGGTCGTCCCTCGCGACGCCCGCCGAGGTCGGGATAGATCGCGCGGTTCAGCGGCGCCACCCAGCCGTCGAACGGCGCGTCGCCCACGGCCGGCACCACCAGGACATCCCGCGCCCGCGTCGCCGCGACGTAGGCAATACGCTCGCCCTCGCGCCGCTCCTGCTCGCACTCCGCGACCTGCGCGTCGAGAAGCTCCACCGGCATCCAGCCGGCCAGACGCTGCGCGCACAGCCGACGGGCCTGGTCCACCGTCCGGCCCGCCTCGACCGGCGCGATCTTCGCCGAGATGTCCGCCAGCACGACCACAGGAAATTCAAGACCCTTGGCCTTGTGCGCGGTCATCAGGCGCACGCCGTCGGTACCCTCTTCGAGCACCGGTGCCTCGGCGGCCTGGGCGCGCGTGGCCTCGTCATGCAGGCGCTCGACGAACCCGCGGAACGACATGCCGCCGTCCATCTCGTACTGCCGCGCCAGTTCCGCCACGTGCAGCACGTTGGCCAGCACCTGTTCGCCGCCGGGTCGCAGCACGAAGCCTGCGTGCGCGCGCACCGCGTCCAGTACCCCGGTCACCGTATCCGCCACGGGGCGACGGTTCCGCTGCCGGTGGAGCGTCCGCAGCACCCGGCAGGCGTCGGCCACCGGGGCCAGGTGCGGCGGCAGCGCCGACGGCACGCGAAACGGGTGGAAGGCGCCCGCGTGGTGCCGGTACTCAAACAGCTCTTCGTCCCCGATGGCGAAGAGCGATCCGCGCAGCGTGGCGAAGACCGACAACTGGTCGTCCGGCCACTCGATTGCGGCCAGTGCCGCACGGAGTGTCTCGATCTCTTCGCGGCCGTGGAACGCGCGCCCGCCGACCAGCAGATGCGGAACGCCGCGTGCCTCGAGCGCCTCGACATACGGCCGCGTGACATCCTCGCCGAAGGAGACGAACCGCCGGAACAGGAGGCAGACATGCCGGGCGCTCACAGGCACCGGGTGGCCGCCGCCTCGCTCCGTCACGACCCAGCCGCTCTCCCGCACCAGCCACGCCACCCACGCGGCGACCGCATCCGGCAGCGACGCCTCAATCGCGCGCCCGGATACGCCGCGGAAGGCGTAGGGTTTCGGCACGGGCAACGCCACGACCGGCGGTTGCCCGTCGCAGGCGTCGCGCACGGGCGCGAGGGGCACGTAGGGTGCCACGCGGATCCCGGCACTGGCCGCGCGGTCCAGCACGCCGGCAAAGGCGCGATTCACGGTCTGCTGAATCCCGGGCACACTGCGAAAGCTCGCCTCGAGCGTGACGCGCGCGGCCCCGCCGGCCACGAGCTGGTCCACCACGTCGAGATACAGGTTCACGTCGGCGCGACGGAACCGGTAGATGGACTGTTTCGGATCGCCGACCACGAAGAGCTTGCCGCGCTCCACGCGAACCGCGCCCCGCTCGGTGACGTCCGGCGCGTCGGCGGCGAGCAGCAGCAGGATGTCGGCCTGCAGCGGGTCCGTATCCTGGAACTCATCGACGAAGATGCGGCGGAAGCGCCGCTGGAACGCCGCCCGGACCGCGCGATCGCCCACGAGCAGATCCCGCGTCTTGAGCAGCAGGTCAAGAAAGTCCAGCGCGCCCTCGTGCGCCTTCAGGACCTCGTAGCGCTCGACCGCGCCGCCGAGCTCACCGTGCAACCGCGCCGCGAGGTCGGCGTCGGCGGCCATCTGGAAAGCGGTCAGGGCGTCCAGCAACGCCGTCCGCGCGTCGAGCACCTCGATGCGCGTGACGCCCGGCCCGTAGGACGCGCCGCTGCCCTTTCTCGCCCGCTGCCGGAACGTGCGGTCCCGCGCCAGGTCGACGAGGAGCGCCTCCGCGCCATCCCGGTCGACGGGCCCCGTCTGCGCCTGCCGCTCGAGCGCGGCGCTCAGGCGTCGCACCGGCGCGGTATCCGCGTAGAGGTTGTCGCTGGTTCGCGACGGCTGCCCCGTCAGACGCGCGAACGCGTGCACAGCAGCGACGATGGCGTCGACGGCGGCGTCCCGGTCGAGACCGTCACGACGCCACGGCTCGGGAAAGTCACGCCACTCACGCAACGTGCGGGCCGCCTGCCGGAGGCGCTCCACCGGACCGTCGTCCCCGGCACCGGCACCGGCGCCGCGCACCGCGCGCCGGAGCGAGCGCCGCACGCCTTCCGGCGGCGCCTCGACGATCGAGGCAAACCACGCATCGAACGCCTGGTCGAACAGCCGGTCGGCCTGCCCCTCGGTCAACACGCGGAAGATCGGGTCGATGCCGGCTTCAACCGGGCGCTCGCGCAGCAAGTCGGCGCAGAAGCCGTGGATCGTACTGATGCGGGCATCCTCCAGGGCCTGCACCGCATCGTCCAGTCGCGAGGCCTCTGCCGGGTCGACAGCGGCGGTGCGCGCCACTTCGATCTGCTCACGCAGCCGCAGCCGCAGTTCGCCGGCCGCCTTCTCGGTGAAGGTGACCGCCACGATCTCCTGGACGGCGGCGGCGCCGGTGGCGAGCACGCGCACGATCCGCAGCACCAGCTCGGTGGTCTTGCCCGTTCCGGCCGCGGCCTCGACGACCAGCGTCTCGTCGAGCGCCGAGCGGATGCGCTCCCGCGCCGCCTGATCGGCCAGCGGACGCGCGCTCATGGCAGCATTCTCACAGCCGCGAGATCCGCGATGAGGGCAGCCGGCTTCGCCGCGGCCCGCCGCGCGGCGTCGGGCCCGCACACGGCCCTGAAGTCGCAGCGCTGACAGGCATCCACGCGTGGCGCCGGTGGCAGGATGCCTGACGCGATGGCACGGTCGACCACGGTCAGTACTTCGAGACCCGCCTTCCGCGCGAGCTCGATGAGCGGGACGGCGTGCACGGCGTAACCACCGGCATTCGTGCAGTACGACAGCCGGCTCTCCACGACCGGCGTGCCCAGCACCTGCTCTACGGCGATCGCGTAGAGCACCGGCTGGAGTACCGTGCCGCCGGCCACGGTGACGCCCGACAGGCCGTCCGGCACCCGGCCGGTCTTGTGATCCGTCACGCGGAGCCCGTCGCCGGTCCGGGCCGTCTCGACCAGGTCGACCGCGCCGCGCAACCGGAAGCCGGCGCCCACGGTCACCTCGCCGGGGGCGCTGTGCGGGTCGCGGACCCCTGGCACCAGGCCGAAGCCGAGTTCGAAGTACGCGGGCAGCCACGTGCCCGCGTCGCCCGCGAGCTGATCGAGCCAGCCGTGCAGGTCGCGGCGGATGGCGGCCAGCGCATCTGTCCACACGCGCTCGACCGCGGGCGCGAGCAGATCGCGGTACTCCGCGCCGGTCAGGTCGAGACTCTCGTCGAGCACCGCCCGCGCGCGCGCCAGGGTCCCGTCGCCGAGCGGCAGCAACCCGTCCGCCTGCATCCGACGAAGCGCGCGTGCCTGCGTCTCGTGCACGAGGCTCCCGCGCGTCAGCGGATCCATGGTCTCGAGCGGCCCCGGTTCCAGCCGCGGCTGCAACCGGAACACCCCGGCCAGCAGGAACTGGTAGGGACACACCGCGAACCGCTGGAGCGCGGAGAGCGAGTACGGACGAGCCGTGAGCCGGCTGGCCTCGAGCAGCGGCGCCGTTCCCGGCGTGGTCCGGATCAATCCGTCCTGCGGCGACCATCGCCGATTGCCCCGAGCCCAGCGATCGACCACGGAGCGCCGGAGCGCGTCGTTCAGCTTCAGCAGATAGTGCGCGTGCCCGCGCACCAGCGCCGGGTCGGAATCGAGCAGCGGACGGAGCACGGCCAGGTCGTGCTCCTGCTCGTCAATCGCGCGCGCCGGGTCCGCCGGTGCCGGCCAGCCGAGGCGCGCCTGCCCGGCGTCCCGCGCCCACCCTTCGAGCGCTTCGTGCGGCGGCAGGCGGCCGGTGGCCGCCCGGACCACTTCGAGCGCGTAGAGCGAGGGCACGCGGGCGCGCCCCTCGCCGACTTCAATCCGCGGATACGAGACGGAGAGGCGCTCGGTCGCCGCGCCCGCCGCCACGTGCAGCCGCCCCCGCTCCTCCGCCAGCCGATCGTCCTGCCGCGGCAACCGCGTGGACACCTGCGCCCGTCCGGCATCGAGCAGCAGCGGGTCCTCCCGCGGACGCTGCGGGAACACGCGCTCAGCCAGGCCCGGCAGGAAGACGACGCGAAAGGTGCGCCCGCGCGCCTGATCCGGCGTGCCGACAAAC
>JBIKWH010000082.1:0-7225 GCA_044356435.1 Vicinamibacterales bacterium | reverse complement strand
CGCCGGCCAGGCCGGCCAGCGTGAAGAACTGCCATGGCTGAAACGAATCAGCCCGGAACGAGTCGTGCTTCAGCGAATCAGTCGAGGTCTCGGAGCTCATCATCGAGGCGGTCGTTCAGGGAAGCGTCAACAGGTGCAGGGGCCGTCGGGGACTCGGCGGCCGGGCGCGTCCACTTCCGGGCGACAGCCGTCACCGTGACGAGGCCGACGCCCCCGACCACATACGGCAGCAGCCACGCGAGGCGGTTGAACCCCTTGTCCACCGGCGCGCCGAGGAAGTGGGTGCCGCCGTAGATCTCGGTGAAGTGGTCGATGATCTGCTGCTTCGACTTGCCGGCGTCGATCTCACCGCGCAGCTCCGTCCGCATCTGGTCGGCCGTCCCGCAGGTGCACTTGGTCAGCGGCTCGTGGCCGCAGGCGCCGCAGACGCACGCCATCTCGTGACGCAGCTCCTCTTCCAGCGCGTTCTTCGAGGGGACGAAGGCCCCCGGCACCGAGACGTGGTCATTCATGCCGGGCGCCGGCGCCGCAGGCTCCTGGGCCGAGAGCGCCTGGCCGCCGAGCATGATCGCGAGCAATATGGCACCTGTCGTGGCCGCGCCCTCCGGCACCTTGGCGCCCGCCAGCACGAACACCTGCTCGGGCAGCAGCGCGATCCCCGTCCCGATCGCGAGCACGCCGAAGCCGAACCAGATCCAGTTCACGAGCGGATTGATGACGATCTTGATGCTCGCCGTCTGGCTGCCCGCGTCCGTGCCGGCCTGCACCAGATAGAAGTCCTCCGCGAAGCCCCGGTGGATCGCCACCTCGGTCGTCGGCTCGTTTTCGTGCTTCCGGAACGCCCAGCGCGCGGGATACATCTTCGCGAAGGGCTGGCCGTCCTTCGTCACCGTCACGTGCGACGTCGTCATCTGCTTCTGACCGTCGTCGGTCACCGAGAGCTTGTCCATCGTCACGGTGTAGGCGCCGAGCGTCGCGGACTGCCCCGGCTTCAGCAGCACGGTCTGCTCCTGCTGGAAACCCGCGCCGGCAAAGCCGAGGAACATCAGCGTGATGCCGACGTGCACCATGTAGCCGCCATAGCGCCGCTTGTTCTTCGAGACCAGCCCGACGAGCGCCGTGAAGATGTCCGTGCCGGTGTTGCCCTGCCGTACGCGCGCCCCGCGCCAGAACTCCTGCGCGATGGTGCCGAAGACGAAGCCGGACAGCGCGAAGCACAGGCCGGAGCTCCAGATGCGAACACCCATCGCCACCACCACGCCGCCAACGACGAGCGCGCTCACCGTCGGTACGATGAACTGCGTGCGCAGGCTCGGCAACGTGGTCTTCCGCCAGGCCAGCAGGGGGCCGTAGCCGGTCAGGAACAGCAGCACGAGGCCGAGCGGCACCATCCACTTGTTGAAGAACGGCGGGCCGACCGTCAGACGCTCGCCGTTCACCGCCTCGGCGATCGTCGGGAACATCGTCGCGAAGAGGATGAAGAACGCCGCGAACACCAGAATCCAGTTATTGGCGAGGAAGGCCGCCTCGCGCGACATCCAGGACTCCAGCTCGTTGCGCGCCTTCAGCAGCGGCAGGCGGTAGATGATCCACGAGAAGCTGAAGACCAGGATCGTCACCATGAAGACGCTGAAGAGCCGCATCAGCTCGGTGCTCTCACCGAACGCGTGCACCGACTGGACGACGCCCGTCCGCGTCATGAACGTGCCGAAGATCGTCAGGAAGAACGTCAGCGTGACGAGTGAGACGTTCCAGACGCGCAGCATGCCGCGCCGCTCCTGGACCATCACCGAGTGCAGGAAGGCCGTGGCCGTGAACCACGGCAGCGAGCCGGCGTTCTCCACCGGGTCCCAGCCCCAGAAGCCGCCCCAGCCGAGTTCCTCATAGGCCCAGATCATCCCGAGCGTCAGCCCGAACGACAGGCAGAACCAGCTCAGCATCGTCCAGCGCCGCACGGCACGCAGCCACGAGTCGTCCAGGTAGCCGGTGATCGTGGCGGCCATGCCGAAGGCATACGGGATGGTGAGCCCGACGAAGCCCAGGTACATGGTCGGCGGATGGATCGCCATGTAGAAGTTCTGGAGCAGCGGGTTGAGCCCCGCGCCGTCGGTCGGCGTTTCGGTGATGTAGGTCGAGAACGGGTTGTTGTGAATGATGGTGAGGAAGAGAAAGAACATCTCGACGCCGGCGATGATCGCCACGACGTACGGGATCAGCTCGCGGTGCCGCTGTCGATTCCGGAAGATGGCCACGCTGCCGAAGATCGACAGCATGAACACCCAGAACATGATGGAGCCGTCCAGGCCGCCCCAGTAGGACGTGATCTTGTAGAAGAGCGGCTGGACCGAATCCGAGTAGTGCTGGACGTATTTGATCGAGTAGTCGCCAGTGACGAAGGCGTGGATGATGACCACCGAGGCGACCGTCATGACCGCCGTCATCAGGTAGAACGCGCCGATACCCGACTCGATGAGCCGGTTCGACCGTCGCCGCGCGCCCACGACGGACGCGGCGATCGCGTACGCGCAGATCACGAACGCGAAGAGCAGCAGGAATGAGCCAAGGGATGGCATCGCAGGTGACCTCTTCGCGGAACGCCGGTCCGGCGAACCGGGTTATTTCAGACTGTGGGCTTTGAGCCCACGACGGGCGCCGCGTCGTACTTCGACGGGCACTTCGCCATGACGCCGTCCGGCTTCACATGAAAGCCGTCCGGCCCGAGCGTCCCCTTCAACACGACTTCCGAGCCGTTCTTGAAGGTGTCCGGCACCACACCCGTGTAGTAGGCCTTCACGGTGCTGCCGTTGCTCTGGACGTCGAAGCGATACTCGAGGGAATCCGCCTTGCGGCCGATCTCCTGCGCAAACCCGTGGAGCTGGAGTGGCTTCCCGCGCCACGCCTCCGGATTCACCATCACCTCGTCGACATGCTTGTAGTACTCCGTGCCTTCGCTGAGGGTTGAATAGAGCAATCCCCCGAAGGCAAGCGTCAGCACCAGACCGGTGATCCCGAGACGAACAGTCTTTTGGCTCATAAGTGGGGCTTTCCGCGGCGAACCGCTGCTTCAGAATAGCCCGCCCACTACCGAGGGTCAATGTCGCCAAGCAGACGATAGACCGTGGCCACGGGCAGACCCACGACGTTCGAGTAGGAACCCTGAATTCGCGCGACAAACCGCGACGCCAGCCCCTGGATCGCGTAGGCGCCGGCCTTGTCCATGGGCTCCCCTGTGTCCACGTACCAGGCGATATCGGCCTCCGCCAGGGGCACAAACTCCACCGTGGTGCGCTCCACCACGGTCCGGACCCCTCCGGCAGCCGCGATGGCGACGGCCGTCAACACCTCATGGATTCGGCCGGAGAGGGCCAGGAGCATGCGGCGGGCGTCCGGGCCGTCGACGGGCTTGCCGAAGACCTCGGCGTCCACCACGACGATCGTGTCCGCGGCGAGGACGACGCGCCCCGGCGCACGTGCCGCGACCGCCAGCGCCTTGGCCCGCGCCACGCGTTCGCAGTAGCTCTCGGGCGCTTCACCAGGCCACCGGGACTCATCGACATCCGCCGGGGCCACGTCGAACGGCAGGCCCGCCGCGGTCAGCAGCTCCGCGCGACGCGGGGAGGCTGACGCGAGTACGACTCTCGGCAAGGGCATGCCGTAGACTACCGCCGCCGCCATGATTCCGGTCTCCCAGCTTGTCCCCGCCTCTGTCGAGTTCGTGCTGCGCCAGGCGCCGTTGACGCCGGAAAAGGTGGAGTTCGCATGGCGGCACGTGGTCGGCCCGGCGCTGGCCAAGGTGACCACCGTCTCGCTCCACGGCAAGGTCCTTCGGGTCACGACCGAGAACGCGGCATGGCGGCGGGAAATAGAAAAGGCGACGGCCATCATCCGGGCCCGCCTGTCGCGGATCCTCGGAGATGGCGTCGTCGCCGGGTTTGACGTCGTCATCCGCTGACGCCGGGCGTCAGCGGATGCGTGGACGCGTTTACTTCGCGAGCGGGTTCGGCCGGACCTGGAACTTCACGACCTTCGGGGTCTCCCCCTTGCCGCCTTCCTGATGCCACATGACCTGCCCGGCGTAGGTCGACCAGATACCGCGACCCTTCCATCCGCCCTTCGGGTCGTCGATGCGGCCATCCATGCCCTTGGGCAGGAAGCCCATGGGATACGGGACGCGGAAGTTGACGAACTTCCCGCCCGGCAGCATCGCAATCAGTGAGTCCGAGTTGCTGCCCGTGGTGAACGGCGTGTTCTCGCCAAGACCCGACGTGTTGAACGGATCCGTCCACGAGAGATAGTGCGCGTCGGCCCAGCCGTCCGTCCCCTGGAAGCGCGGACCGGGCATTCTGTGCATGGTCCACCCTTCCGGGCAGTGCGTGCCGGTCGCAGCCGTCGGCCCGTTCACGACCTTGCACTTCCGGCGGTCGAAACTCGCCATGTGGCCGCTGCCCAGGCCCATCCACGCGACGCCGTTCTTGTCCAGTTCCGGGCCACCGCGCACCGTGTGCGCGCCGTCCTTGTTCGGAATCTCGTAGACCTCGGTCAGCGACGTCATCGGGGGATTCGCTCCCGGCGCGATGCGGTAGATCCGTCCCGGCGTCCCTGACTGGGCCAGCCACACGGATCCGTCGAGCGGGCTGGCGGAGACGTCGTAGCCGCCGTTGTTGATCATCTTGTCCTTCGTCGGATCGACGGGATCGTCCGGCCCGACGTACGCATCCTGTTTGCCATTGCCGTTCGTATCGACGATGTACGAGACCCAGCCCTGTGCCTTCTTGATGTCGCCGGTCTCGTCCCAGACGCGCGTCTTGAAGAAGCCGCCGCTGTTCACCCAGATCGTGTGGTCCTGGTCGAATGCGAACTCGATGTGATGCGTGCCGAAGCAGGTGTCGATCGGCGTGGCCTTCTTCGTCTTCGGGTCATACACCGTCAGGTGGCGCCCTGACCGTCCCTGCTTCTTGTACTTCGCCGACGGGAGTTCGTCGCACCACGCGGGGTTCTGGGATCCCCGCACGGCTGCCGTGAACCAGACCCGTCCCTTCTGGTCCATCATCGGGTTATGCGGAACAGTCCGGCTGTTCCAGAAGATCTCCTCACCCCAGTACGGCGAGGGCTTCAGCGCCGAGCGGTTCCAGGCGAGCGGCGGCTGGTCTTTCGGATCGAGCAGCGGCAGGTTCAGACGCTCGGCCTTGTGATTGACCGGATCCAGAATCAGCGTGTCGCCGCTGAACTCCATCGAGCCGTAGAGCGGTCCGTTGGCGTTGAGGGTGGGATTCCGCTCGTCCGTGGCGATCTCATCGTGGACGAATTCGCCAGGGCCGCCCCAGGCCCAGGACGTCATGACGATGTTGCGCTCGATCCCTGAGGGACGCGGCGGCTGCGCCGGCAGTTCGCCCTTCTGGATCCGTTCGGTCCAGTCCGCAAACATGGACAGCGCCCGCGGACGTGAATGCAGCTGCGAGAGCTGGCCGGTCATGAACGCGCCGCTCTGCCCGAACTGCACGCGGGTATCCCACGCCTGTTTCGTATCGCTGAACGGGCCGCCGCCTCTCGGCAATTCACGCGTGACCCTGGTCCCCAACTGGTGGCAGGTGACGCACCCATTGGTGGTCAGGATGCCCAGGAACTCCTTCTGTGACCGCGCGGGCGGAGACACACGAAGCTCGTCGACAGAAAAGCCCCGCCCCTCGACCGAGCCGGAGAACTCGGACTCCGCCGGGATCTTGAGCAGCGACGCCCAGTAGTTGGCCGGGTAGTACTCCGCCGCGGCACGAGGCGTCGGCGCCACGACGGCGCTCAGGTTGAGCCGCTGCCCTGGACTCCCCTTGACCTTCGGGGAGTCGACAAGCCCGTAGCCCCGCACCCACACGTCGTAGCTGGCCTTCGGCAGGTCCGGCAGCACGTACCGGCCCCGGTCGTCGGTCACGACGATACGGATGAACCGCGTCGGCAGGTCGCGGGTCTCGGCAATCACCCAGACGCCGGCTTCCGGCCCCTTGGCGCTGGTGACCACGCCGCCAACGTCGTCGGCGTCAATCGCTACGGCCGCATCCTGCTGCCGCGCGTGCAGGGTCCCCAGGACCGACGCGGACAGCGCCAGCAAGGCCGCAATCCCCAACAACGTGCTTCGTCTCATGTGACTCGTCCTCCTCAACAGGCAACAGGCGTCCGGATTGTCGGCGAAGCGGAGAGTAGCTCCAATCCCGGTTATCCGGTACGGCCGCGCAGCAGAACGGCCGCCGAGCCGAACGGGCGCGGGCCGGGAGTTCACGATTCGTGGGCTCACTGGGCGCATTGATGCCCGGCTTGACCCAAAGCAATTCGCCCTCGAATCGTGAATCTCCCGACCCACGCCGGTTCCGGAAGCGGCCGCCCCGGCCCGCGACGGTTCCGGAAGCGGCCGCCCGCGTCTGTAGAATCGAGTCATGCAGAGTGCCGTCATCGTGTCAGCCGTCCGGACGCCGACCGGGAAGTTTCTGGGGGGCCTCAAGTCCTTTACTGCGCCCGACCTTGGTGCGATCGCGGTCCGGGAGGCCGTCCGGCGCGCGGGGATCGACCCGGCGTCCGTGGAGGAATGCATTCTGGGCAACGTCGTCTCGGCCGGGCTCGGCCAGGCTCCGGCACGCCAGGCGGCGCTGCGCGGCGGGCTCTCGGACTCAGTCGGCGCCCTGACCATCAACAAGGTGTGCGGCTCCGGTCTCAAGGCGGTGATGCTGGCGGCTCAGGGCATCGCCACCGGCGACATCGAGATCGCCGTGGCCGGGGGCATGGAGTCGATGAGCAACTGCCCGTATCTGCTCGACCGCGCGCGCGAGGGGCTGCGGATGGGCAACGGGCAGGTGATCGACTCGATGATCAACGACGGCCTGTGGTGCAGCTTCGAGCAGAAGCACATGGGCCATGCGGGTGAGGTGGTCGCGGCAGAGTTCCACGTGGGCCGGACCGAGCAGGACGCGTTCGCGGCGGAGAGTCACCGCAAAGCCGCCGAGGCGACGGCGAGCGGCCGCTTCGCCGACGAGATCTTCCCCATCCGCATTCCGCAGAAGAAGGGCGACGATGTCGTCATCGACCGCGACGAGTCGATCCGCGCCGACACGACACCCGCCGGACTCGCGGCGCTGCGGCCCGCCTTCCTCGCCGACGGCACCGTGACCGCCGGCAACGCCCCGCCGGTCAATGACGGCGCCTCCGCGCTGGTGATCATGTCCGACGCCCGCGCCGCCCGCGA
>JBIKWH010000081.1:0-7233 GCA_044356435.1 Vicinamibacterales bacterium | reverse complement strand
GGATTCAACGCCGTCCGCGTCGACCGTCACGACGGTCGTCCCCGCGACCCCGGCCGCGATCATGGCTGCGGTCATCGCTCCGGTTCCAGCGGTCGCCGCGATGATCACCCTGGCGTCCCCAGAAACCGCCGTAGTACCGCCCGCCGACATGGCGCGGTCTCACCCAGTACGCGCCCGCGTACGGCGTCTGCGCCCAGTACCCGTCGCGCCAGCGGTAGTGCCTGCCCTTCGGGTACCAGTAGCCTTCCACCCAGACGTAGCTCGAGCCTGGCGCGGGAGCGCGCATCACGACCACGTTGGGAGGCGGAGGCGGTGCGCCGATCTGGATGCCCACGGACACCTGCGCGTCGGCACGTGGCGCCACACTCATCAGCAACAGACCAAGTACGAAGATTGTCTTCTTCATGTGTGCGTCCGTCCTTTCTGCTGCCTGGAGATTGAGCAAGGACCGGGCCATCTCTACCGCCCCCTCTTCTCCGCACACTTCCGTGCCTTCCCGCATGGATCGCCGCCCGCGTGTCACTAATTCCGGACTGTGCCTCCACTTCGGAACAGGGCCTTGATATCCTCGGCAGACCCCATGTCCACGATCCTTCAGAGTGTTCCTGCCGGCCAGAAGGTCGGCATCGCGTTCTCCGGCGGCCTCGATACCAGCGCGGCGCTCCACTGGATGCGCGCCAAGGGTGCGATTCCCTACGCCTACACCGCGAACCTCGGCCAGCCGGACGAGAAGGACTACGACGACATCCCGCGGCGCGCGAAGGAGTACGGCGCGGAGGAAGCGCGGCTCGTGGACTGCCGCGCGCAGCTCGTCGCGGAAGGGATCGCGGCGCTGCAGTGCGGCGCGTTCCACATCACGACGGCGGGTGTCCCCTACTTCAACACCACGCCGATCGGCCGCGCGGTGACCGGCACGATGCTGGTCGTCGCCATGAAGCAGGACGACGTCCACATCTGGGGCGACGGCAGCACGTTCAAGGGCAACGACATCGAGCGCTTCTACCGGTACGGCCTGCTCGCGAATCCGAATCTGCGCATCTACAAGCCCTGGCTGGATCAGGCTTTCATCACGGAACTCGGCGGCCGCAAGGAGATGTCCGAGTACATGAACAAGGCCGGCTTCGGCTACAAGATGAGCACCGAGAAGGCCTACTCGACCGACTCGAACATCCTCGGCGCGACGCACGAAGCCAAAGACCTTGAGCAGCTCAACTCGGGCATCAAGATCGTCGAGCCGATCATGGGCGTCGCGTCCTGGAAGCCTGAGGTGCCGGTCGCGCCGGAGACGGTGACGATCCGCTTCGACGAGGGCATGCCGGTGGCCCTCAACGGGATGACGTTCAGCGACTCCGTGGAGCTGATGCTCGAAGCCAACCGCATCGGGGGGCGCCACGGTCTCGGCATGAGTGACCAGATCGAGAACCGCATCATCGAGGCCAAGAGCCGCGGCATCTACGAGGCTCCAGGCATGGCGCTGCTCTTCATCGGCTACGAGCGGCTCGTCACGGGCATCCACAACGAAGACACGATCGAGCAGTACCGCGAGAACGGCCGTCGCCTGGGCCGGCTGCTCTACCAGGGCCGCTGGTTCGATTCACAGGCGATGATGCTGCGCGAATCCGCCCAGCGCTGGATCGCGCGTGCGATCACCGGCGAGGTCACCGTGGAGCTCCGCCGCGGCAACGACTACTCGCTCGTCAACACCGAGAGTCCGAACCTCACCTACAAGCCGGAGCGGCTGACGATGGAGAAGGGCGAAAGCGTCTTCTCGCCGCAGGACCGCATCGGCCAGCTCACCATGCGGAACCTCGACATCGCCGACACGCGAGAGAAGCTGCTGACCTACGTGAAGGCGGGCGTCCTGGCGCCAGCGGCCGGCGGCGACCTGCCGCGGCTGCTTGATCAGGGGCCTGGCAAGCCGACAGACGGGAAACCAGCCGGCAGGACCGATAAGTAGGGCGTGACCGCGAGGCGCCCGGCAGGGCGCTTGCAATTGACCGAGCCCGTGCCCGGTCAGACAATGCAGCTAACCCTCTCTACAGAAAGGGCTTGTGCCGAATTTCCCTCGGCCGGTCCGGGGCGGGATCGCGTCAATTCTTCAGACATGCCTGACCACGCTCCGCGCATCGACGGTAAGTTTCTCCGCGTGGCCGGCCAGCGATTCCTGGTCAAGGGCGTCACCTACGGCACGTTCGCGCCCGACGAAGCCGGTCACCAGTTCCCCACCATCGACCGCGTCCGCGCCGACTTCCGCCAGATGGCGGCGCACGGCTTCAACACCGTCCGGGTCTACACGCCGCCGACCGAGGCGGTGATGGACGAGGCCGCCCTGGCTGGCCTGAAGGTGATGGTCGGGCTGCCGTGGGCGCAGCACGTCGCGTTTCTCGAGCAGGCGGACGGGGCCCGCGCCATCAGACGTGACGCCGCTGAAGCCGTGCGGCGGCTCGGCAGGCACCCCGCGGCGCTGCTCTTCGCCCTCGGGAACGAGATTCCGCCGTCCGTCGTCCGCTGGCACGGTGCGGCCCACGTCGAGGGCTTCCTGCGCGATCTGTACGACGAGGTGAAGGCGGCATCACCCGAGAGCCTGCTCACCTACGTCAACTTCCCGCCGACCGAGTTTCTCGAGCTGGACCACTTCGACGTCTACGCCTTCAACGTCTACCTCCACAAGGAACCGCAGCTCAAGGCGTACCTCGCGCGGCTGCAGCACCTCGCCGGCAACAAGCCGTTGCTCCTCGCCGAGGCCGGCGCCGACAGCATCCGCGAAGGTCTCGACGGGCAGGCGCGCATCACGGCCCAGCACATCCGCACGGCGTTTGCGGAAGGTCTGTGCGGCGCCGTCGCGTATGCGTGGACGGACGAATGGTGGCGCGGCGGCGAGACGGTGTCGGACTGGGCGTTCGGCATGGTGGACAAGGACCGCGCGCCGAAGCCGGCCCTCGCGGCCGTCAGCGAGGCCTTCAGCGACGCGCCCTTCTCCGAGCGCGTGCGCGCGACGTGGCCGCGGGTCTCGGTGGTCGTCTGCGCCTACAACGCCGCGGACACGATCGACGACTGTCTGCGATCGCTGGCGGAGCTCACGTATCCGGACTTCGAAGTCATCGTCATCAACGACGGCTCGCGCGACGGCACCGGCGAGATCGCCAAGGGTCACGCGGAGCTGTGGCCGGCCCTGCGCGTCATCGAGATCCCGAACGGCGGGCTGAGCGCCGCGCGCAACGTCGGCCTTGCGCACGCCACCGGCGAGATCGTCGCCTACACGGACGCGGATGTGCGCGTCGATGAGGACTGGCTCACCTATCTCGTGCAGCCGATGGTCGGCACGGACCTCGCCGGCTCGGGCGGCCCGAATGTCGTGCCGGCGGACGACCCGTGGGTCGCGCAGGCCGTGGCCCGCGCGCCCGGAGGGCCGACGCAGGTCCTCTTTGATGACCGACTCGCGGAGCATGTGCCCGGCTGCAACATGGCGTTCCGTCGCGAGGCGCTGCTCGCCATCGACGGCTTCAACCCCGTCTACCTGCGTGCCGGCGACGACGTGGACGTCTGCTGGCGCCTGCACGGCCGCGGCCGGAAGATCGGCTTCGCACCGTCCGCCGTCGTGTGGCATCACCACCGCTCGACGGTGAAGGCGTACTGGCGGCAGCAGGTCGGGTACGGCGAAGGCGAGACGTGGCTCGCCGCGCATCACCCCGAGAAGTTCGTGAACGGCCAGATGCTCTGGCACGGGCACATCTACAGCCACCTGCCGTTTGTCCGGTCGCTGACGACCCGCAGCGTGAATACCGGGGTGTGGGGCACGGCGGCATTCCCCTCGGTCTACTCCACCGACACGAACCCGCTTCAGTTCCTGCCGCACTCGCCGATCTGGATGCTCCTGAGTACGGCGGCGCTTCTGGTCGGCGGCGCCTTCGCGGCTGATGGTGTGCAGGTCGGCCTGCTTGCCGCGATGCTCGGTCTGGCCGGCTGGGGCACGACCATCGGCCGCTGCGTGGTGTTCGCGCTCAACTCCGACCTCTCGGGTCTTGCGCCGTTCGAGGGGCGCACGCTCGCGCAGACCCGGCGTCGCTACCGGACGCTGATCGCGTGGCTGCATCTGCTCCAGCCGATGGCGCGCCTGCGCGGGCAGATCCGCGGCATGTCGCTCTCACCGCAGGTCACGACGTCCCACGTGACGCGACTCCCCTGGAACATGCCGGTCCCGACGTGGCGGGATGCGTGGTCCGCCGTCAGCCTGTTCCGCGGACGCGAGCGCGAGCGCACGTTCTGGAGCGAGACCTGGATCGCGCAGACGGCCGTGCTCTCCGAGCTGGTCGGCGTGCTGCGGGCGTCGCGGCCGACGCAACTCGTGGACGTCGGCGACGGCTGGCACAGCGATCGCGATCTCCGCCTGACGATCGGCCGCTGGGGCTGGCTGACCGTGAAGACGCTCGTCGAGGAGCACGCGAAGGGCCGGTGCCTGCTGCGCGTCTCGACGCGCCTCCGGCCCAGCTTCGTGGGCCTGGCCCGGGGTTTGATGTTCGCGGTGCTGTTTGCCGTCATCGCCCGCGCGGCGGCCCTGCTGGAACTTCCGGCCACGCTGTCGCTGGTCGGGTCCGTCGTGTTCGCCGTCGGCGTGCTCATGGCCCGGGCGGCCTGGCAGTCAGCGCGGACCGCGGCCGTGTTCGACCGGGCTCTGGACCGCGTCACGCATGACGCCAGGCTCATGCCGCTCGATACGCCTGCGGCGCCGGCTGCCACGCCCACCGGCCCGACGGACCTCCAGCCCGCGGCCGAGGCGTAACCGCATGTCGCTTGTTGCCTGGAGCCTCGCGCACCTTCGACCCTACCGGGTGCAGGTCGCCGTGGCCGTGCTGCTCTCGCTGCTGGAGATCGGGCTGGCCGCGCTCGGGCCGTGGCCGCTGAAGCTCGTCGTGGACAGCGTGCTCGGCTCGCACGCCCTGCCGGGTCCGGTGGCAGCGCTGCTGGCGCCCGTCATGGGGATGGGGGCGGCCACCCTGCTCGTCACCATCGTGGTCGCCGGCATGCTGGTGCAGGTGCTCACCGAGCTGGTGCGCGTCTCCCACACGCAGCTCCAGGTGGAGATGGGCCAGCGCGTGGTCTACGACCTGCGCGCGCGCCTCCTCGCGCACCTCCAGGCGCTCCCGCTCGACCATCACATCCGCGCGCGCACGGCCGACTCCGTCTACCGCCTCGACGCCGACGCCTATTGCGTCAACGACCTGATCATCGGCGGCGCGTTCCCACTGACCATGGCCGCGCTGAATCTGGCGGTGATGTTCACCATCCTGCTCCGTCTGGACATGACGCTGGCGCTGCTCTCGCTGGCCGTAGCGCCGTTCCTGTATCTGAGCCTCCGCTACTACTCACGCCGGATGACGGACCGCGCCGAGCGCGTCAAGGAGCGGGAGTCGTCGCTCGTCGAGCGCGCCTTCGAGATCCTCTCGTCCATCGCCGCGGTCAAGAGCTTCACGCGCGAGCGGCACGAACTGGACCGCTTCGTCGGCGTGGGCACGGAGACGATGCAGGCGCGGTTGCGGCTGACGTGGCAGGAGTCACTGTTCTCGGTCTGCGTGACGGTGATCACGCTGGCGGGCACGGCGCTGGTCCTGACGGTCGGCGGCCTGCACGTGCTGGACGGCACGCTCACCGTCGGCGGCCTGCTGGTCGTCACGGCATATCTCGCCGCGGTCTACAACCCGCTGAGCGCGATCGCGCACACGACAGGCTCGCTCCAGCACGCCCTCGTCAGCGTGCGACGCGTACGGGAGATTCTGGCACTTGCGCCCGAGCCGTTCGACGCGCCGGGAGCGCTCGATGCCGGCTCGCTCACGGGCGCCATTGAGTTCGACCACGTCGGCTTTGCCTACGACCAGTCGCGGTCGGTGCTGGCGGATGTCAGCTTCACGGCGAAGCCGGGCGAGATGGTCGCCCTGGTCGGCCTGACCGGCGCGGGCAAGACCACGATCGTCAACCTGATCCCGCGCTTCTTCACGCCCACGAGCGGGCGCGTGCTGATCGACGGCGTCGACGTCTCGCGCTACGACCTGCGGTCGCTGCGCACGCGGATCGCACTCGTGCCGCAGGAAGCCGTGCTGTTCGGCGGCACCATCGGCGACAACATCCGCTACGGCCGGCCGGACGCGACCGACGAGGAGATGCGCGCCGCCGCGAAGGCCGCGCATGTCGCGCCGTTCGTCGAGCGGCTCCCGCAGGGCTACGACACACCGGTGGCCGAGGCGGGGGCGTCGCTCTCGGGCGGCGAGCGCCAGCGGCTGGGCCTCGCCCGCGCGCTTCTGAAACGGGCGCCGATCCTGATCCTCGACGAGCCGACCTCCGCCCTCGACGCCATCTCCGAAGAGGCCGTGTTCGACGCGCTCCGGACGATGCGGGAGGGTCGGACGACGATTGTCATCGCGCACCGGCTCTCGACCATCCGCGACGCCAGCCGCATCCTCGTGCTGCACGAGGGGAGGCTCATCGCGCAGGGCACGCACGACGAGCTGATGGCCGCCTCCGAGCTGTACCGCCGCATGTGCGCGCGCCTCTCCGTCGGCCGGTCGCTCGACGAGCCCGAGTCGGTGGACGAGATGATCAAGGCCCTCGCGTGAAGATCGTCGTCGCGGGCATCATCGCCAGGTATCCGTTCGGCGGCGTGACGTGGTGTTCGCTGATGTACCTGCTCGGCCTGCGGGACCTCGGCCACGAGGTCCTCTATATCGAAGACACGGGCGAGTGCGTGTACGACCCGGAGCAGAACACGATCTCGGAGGACCCTGGCTACGGCACGCGCTACATCCACGCCGCGCTGGCGCCGCACGGCTTCGGCGACCGCTGGAGCTTCGTCAACTACGACGGCGTGCACCACGGCATGCCGAAGGAGGCCGTCGCCGCGTTCTGCGCGGACGCGGAGCTCTTCATCAACCTGTCCGGCGGTTCGTGGTTCTGGCGCGATGAGTACGCGCGCATTCCGCGGAAGGTCTTCATCGACACGGACCCGGTCTTCACGCAGCTCGCCATCGCCAAGGGCGAGACGTGGTACGTGGAGTTCTTCAAGCAGTTCGACCGCCTGTTCACGTTCGGCGCGAACATCGGCACACCTGCGTCGGATGTGCCCACGAGCGGCTTCACCTGGGAGAAGACCTGGCAGCCCGTCACGATGCGGCACTGGGAAGGCAGCGGCCCGCCAGCGCTCGACCGGTTCACGACGGTGATGACCTGGAAGACCCAGAGCTT
>JBIKWH010000080.1:0-7276 GCA_044356435.1 Vicinamibacterales bacterium | reverse complement strand
CGGGGCGATGTGCTGGCACAGGCGATCGCCGCGGACACCCTGTTGACGGCGCGCTTCGGCTCCGCGCGGCGCGTCGGTGCCGTGACGATCCTCGGACCGCTCGCCGTCGACTCCCGTGTGGCGGGTTTGCCCGGGCTGCTGCTCGCCGGCGATGCGGCCGGCTTCGTGGACCCGATGACGGGCGACGGCATGCGGTTCGCCATCCGCGGCGCCGAACTGGCGGCCGAGGCCGCGCTGCGGGAGCTGGCGACCGGACAGCCTGCCTGGGCGTGGCTCACGGCCGAGCGGCATAGGGAGTTCAGCGCGAAGTGGCGGCTCAATCGCGCGCTCCGCGGATTGGTGGCGTGGCCCACGGGGGTGCGCGTGGCGTCCGCACTGGCCGCGGGGTGGAGCGCGCCGCTGGCGCCATTGATCCCGCTCGCCGGAGACGTGCCGCTGGCGCGGCGCATGGCGGTTCAGACGGCCGGAGTGCGCGGATGACCTCAATCCTTGTTGCCCTCGCCGTCGCGATCGCGCTCATGCTCGCGGAAGCCCGGCGGTCCCGCGCCAACGAGCAGGCGCTGCGGGCGGCGGGCGCCGTGGAGCCGGCAGACGACGTCTACAGCCTGATGCAGTGGTCGTATCCCGCGGCCTTTGTCGTGATGGCGGTCGCCGGCGTGTCGGCGTCGTCACAGCCGCTCGGCGTGACCGGTCTCGCGCTGTTCGTCCTCGCCAAGGCGCTGAAGTACTGGGCCATCAGCACGCTCGGCTCGCGCTGGTCGTTCCGGGTACTGGTGCCGCCCGGGTCCACCCGCGTCGTGGCCGGGCCGTACCGCTGGTTCCCGCATCCCAACTACGTGGCGGTGGCGGGCGAGCTCGCCGGATTCGCGCTGCTCGTGCACGCCGGCTGGATGGGCGCGCTCGCGACGATCTGGTTCGTCCTGCTGATGTGGTGGCGCGTGCAGGTCGAAGAGCGCGCGCTGACCCGCTGACCCGGTTGGTATACTCCGCGCAGCCATGCGGCGCGTGGGTCCCGCTCACCGACTTCGAACACTCATCGCGCTCGGGTTCGCGTGGCTCCTGCTGACGCCGGCCCTCGCGCGCGCGCAGGCCGCGCCCGATCCGGTGCTGGCCACCGCCCGCGCGGATATCGCGCGTGGTCGCTATGCCGAGGCCCTTGCGGCGCTTGCCGGCCCAGCGGCACAAGACCCCGGCGGCGACGCCGCCCTCGAGTTCGGCCTGCTCCAGCACTATCTCGGTCGCCGCGAGGCGGAGCGGACGCTTGGCACCGTGGTCGCGCGCAACAGCGGCGGCACCGCGCCTGTCCGGCTTCTGCGCGCCGGCCGTGCCGCCCGTGCGCTGGGCCGGTTCGCCGACGCCAACGGCCTGTTCCGCGATGCCAACCAGCTCGCGCCTGCCGACGTGGCCGTGAACACGGCCTGGGGCGAGCTCTTCCAGGAGAAGTACAACCAGGCCGAGGCGGCGAAGTCGTTCAAGGCCGCGCTGACCGCTGACGCCAGACACGTGCCCGCGCAGCTCGGCATGGCGCGCGTGCTGGCGGACACGAATCCTCCGGAAGCGAGGAAAGCCGCGGACGCGATTCTTGCCGTGGAGCCGTCCAACGTCGACGCCCTGCTGCTCATCGCCGAGATCGAGCTGGGCGATTCAAAGCGCGCCGAAGCGCGCGCGCTCATCGGCAAGGCGCTCGCCGCGAATCCGAACAGCCTGGATGCGCGGGCGCTCGACGCCGCGCTGCTCTACGTGGACGACCGCACCGCGGAGTTCGAGAAGGCCGTGGCCGGTGTCCTGGCGATCAATCCGCGCTATGCGGATATCTACCGCATCGCCGGCGAACACGCCGCCCGGGCGTATCGCTTCGAAGAGGCCGTCGCGTTGACGCGGAGAGCGCTCGCACTGGACGCGAACTCGTCGCGTGCGCTGGCGATGCTGGGCATGCACCTGCTGCGCACGGGCGACGAACCAGGCGCGCGGACGGCGCTCGACGCCGCCTTCAAGCTGGATCCCTACGACGTCGTCACCTTCAACTCGCTGGCGCTGCTCGACACGCTCGACACGTTCGTCACCGTCACCGAGGGCGACATCGTCTTCCGCTTCCACGCCGACGAGGTGGCGGTGATGCGCGAGCATGCGTTGCCGCTGGCGAAGGAGGCCCTGGCGGCGCTCTCGCGCACCTGGTCGTTCACCCCGAAGGGGCCGCTCCTCATCGAGATGTTCCCCAGGCACGACGACTTTGCGGTGCGGACGATCGGCCTGCCGGGATTCATCGGCGCGCTCGGTGCGTGCTTCGGGCAGGTCGTGACGTTGGACTCGCCTCGGGCGAGGCCGCCGGGCGAGTTCAACTGGGGGGCGACGCTCTGGCATGAGCTGGCGCACGTGATCACGGTGCAGCTCTCCGGGCAGCGCGTGCCCCGCTGGCTGACCGAAGGCATCTCCGTGTTCGAAGAGAAGCGGGCCCGCCGCGAATGGGGCCGCGAGCAGGAACTCGAGTTCGCGCACGCGCTCGACCGCGGCGGCGTGATGACGCTGAAGAATCTGAACGCCGGCTTCAGCGACCCCAAGACGATCTCCATGGCCTACTTCCAGGCCTCGCAGGTGGTCGCGCACATTCACGAGGCGTACGGCCAGCCGAAGCTGCGGGCGCTGGTCGAGGCCTACGCGAAGGGCGTCGATACCGACGGTGCGCTGACGGCCGCCCTGGGCATCACGATGGACGACCTGCAGAAGGGGTTTGACGCCTACGTGGCCCGGGAGTTCGGCGCGCTGCGCGCGGCGATGAAGGCGCCGGATGTGCTGGCGAAGACCACGGCGCTCGATGCGCTGAAGGCCCTGGCCGAGCAGCACCCGGGCAGCTTTCCCGTGCTGATGCGTCTGGGGGATGCCTACGAGCAGGCCGGTGATGCCGCGTCCGCCATGAGCACCTACGAACGCGCCGCGACGCTGGCGCCGTCGGCCACCGGGAAGGAAAGCCCCAACGTGAAGGTGGGCAAGCTGGCCGTCGCCGCGAAGCAGCCGGACCGGGCGCTGGCCGCACTGGACGCGCTCTCGCAGGTGGACGCCAACGACATCGAATCGGCGCGCACATGGGCCGGACTCGTCGCGGCGAAGGGCGACGCAAAGCGCACGATCGCCGCCTATGCCAGGGTGGCGAGCATCGATCCCTTCGACCTGGACGCCCAACTGGCGCTCGGCAACGTGGCGCTCCTCGGCGGGGATGCCCCCACGGCCATCCGCGCCTTCCGCTCCGTGCTTGCGGGCGGCACTGTGGACAAGGCCGCGGCGCGTACGCTGCTGGCGGAGTCCTACGCCGCGAACGGGCAGAAGGTCGAGGCGAAGAAGGAAGTGCTCGCCGCGCTCGAGCTCGCCCCGCAGTACGAACGGGCGCAGGACTTGTTGCTGAAGCTGGCGCAGCCGTAGCGCGTCAGCGCGCTTCGTCCCACCACTCGACCTGCTGGCGCTCCGGCCGGCGGAAGATGAACACGCCCACGAGGCCCGCGGCGAAGCCTGCCACGTGCGCCCAGAAGGCGACGCCCCCGGCCATCTGCGCCTCACCCGAGAGCGCCAGCGTGCCGAGGCCATTGACGAACTGCATCAGAAACCAGATGCCGAGGAAGAACACCGCCGGGATCTCGATGACCTGGAAAATGATGATGAACGGCAGGAGCGTCACAATCCGCGACCGCGGATAGAGCACGAAGTAGGCGCCCATCACGCCGGCAATCGCACCGCTCGCGCCGACCATCGGGACGACCGAGTCCGGGTTGGTCCACGTCTGGGCCAGCGCCGCCGCGATGCCGCAGAGCAGATAGAACGCGACGAAGCGGCCGTGTCCCATCCGGTCCTCGACGTTGTCGCCGAAGATCCAGAGGTAGAGCATGTTGCCGCCGGCGTGCATCAGCCCGCCGTGCAGGAACATCGAGGTGAGTACCGTCGCCCACGAGAACTCCGCAGGCACGAGGCCGAACGCGTAGATGAATCCCTGGCCGGCCTCTGCTCCGAGCAGAAACTGGTACGCGAAGACGATCGTGTTGATCGCGATGAGCGTCACGGTGACGTACGGCGTCGTGCGCGACGGGATGACGTCCCGGAGTGGAATCACGGCTCTGCTCCGTAGGGTACAGTAGCCGCGTGACCTGCTCCCAGTGCGGCGCCACGATCGCCGAGAAAGCGCTCATCTGCTACAAGTGCGGTGCGCAGACCACGACGCCCCGCCATCAGGCCGCCGTCGTGAGGCCGGCGCGTGGCTGGATCCGCCCCGTCATGCTGGTCGTCGTGCTTGCCGTGCTGCTGGGCCTCGCCTGGCGGGCCGGACTCTTCGGCGCGAACTGACGCATGCTGCCGACCGCACAGACGGCCGCGCCCACCACGCCGGGCGCCAGGCATGTCGGAATCGAAGCGCGCTGGTGGCTTGTCACGGGGCTGCTGGCCCTTGCGGCGTTCGCGCACATCCAGGATCGGGTGACGGCGGCTGCCGCCGTGCGATTTGCCTCGGAGCAGCGCCGTGCCCTGGACGGCGCAGGCCTCCGCATGCAGGCTGACGTCGCGATGCAACCCGCCATCGACCGCTCCGCACGCCTGGGCCTCGTGGCCGCCGCTGCCGTCGTCGGCGCCAGCGGCGTGGCCCGCCTTGTCGCCCTGCGCCTGACCAGACGCCCCTCGTAGTACCCTCCAGCCGCTGCAGTTGCTCCAGCCGCTCCGGTCGATCTGTTCGTCCGGAGCCGGGACGCGGGGCGGGGGTGCTGATCTAGGGCGAATGCTTGTGGTCAAGCCCCTGGAAGCGATGGCGCCCAGTGAGCCCAGGATCAGCACCCCCGCCCCGTGTTCCGGTTCCGGGGCTTGACCGGACTTAGGAGGTATTCGATGCGGCCTCGTCTGCTGCTTGCTGCTGTGCTCGCCTGTGCGTCCACTCTGCCGGTCCCGCTTCCCGCCGCGTCCGGCGACGTGGAGCGCCTGACTCCGGCGCTAGACCCGATCCTGTCCGTCGACGCGAAGCTCGAGATCGTCAAGCAGGACTACTTCGGCGCGGCCGAAGGCCCGCTCTGGGTACGCGATGGCGGCTACCTGCTGTTCAGCGACATGGCCGCGAACCGGATCTTCCGCTGGGACCCGGGTCCAAAGCGCCTGTCCGTGCACGCCGAGAAGGTCGGCTTCACGACGATGGACCTGACCGACGTCCGCGTGCTGGATAACGGCCGGCTGCTCGTGGCGCTCCACGGGTCGAACGGCCTCGCGCTCGACCGCGAGGGCCGGGTCGTCTATTGCTCCCACGGCGGGCGGTCCCTCGTGCGCATCGAGAAGGACGGCACGCGCACCACGCTGGTGGATCGCTGGGATGGCAAACGGCTGAACGGCCCGAACGACCTCGTCGTGAAGTCCGACGGGTCGATCTACTTCTCCGACATGGGGTCGCAGTTGCGTGGCGGCGCCGCGAAGAGTCCGGACCGTGAGATCGATTTTCAGGGCGCCTTCCGCTGGAAACCCGACGGCACCCTCCAGGTGATTGCGAAGACACTCACCAACGGCCTTGCCTTCTCGCCAGACGAAAAGTATCTCTACACGACTGGCACGGGCGGCGGTATCACGCGTCATGAGGTGCAGCCCGACGGCTCGATCGCCAAGGGTGTCCTGCACGTCGACACGCGAAATCAGCCGCTGAAGGGTGGGCCGGACGGCGTACGCGTCGATGCGCACGGCTACCTCTTTTCGTCCGGGCCAGGCGGCGTCTGGATCTCCGCGCCTGATGGCACGCACATCGGGACGATCTACACGCCGGACCGGAACACCAGCGAGAACACGACGAGTGTCGCGTTCGGCGACAGTGACGGCAAGGGGCTCTACATCACGACCGTCCGCAGCGTGTACCACATTCGATTGAAGCGTTCCGCCTGGTAGGCGGAGCCGAGGAGGCGTGATGAACGGAACGCTGCGTGTCGCAATCCCGGTCGTGCTGCTCGCGGCCCTGGCCGGGGCCTGCACGTCTCCCGTCACGGAGGCGCCGGGGAATCCCGTTCCGGCGGTCATTTCCACGGCGGCGGATGAAGTCCCGGTCTTCGAGTTCGATCCGACCTGGCCCAGAACGCCGCTGCCGAACAACTGGATCTTCGGCAACATCGGCGGTGTCCATGTGGACGACAAGGATCAGATCTGGGTCCTGCAGCGCGGCAACTCCGTGCCACTCGACCTCGGCGACGACTTCCTCGCTCGTGGTGCCGGTGAGTGCTGCACGCCCGCGCCATCGGTCGTGGTGCTGAATCAGGCGGGAGAGATCGTCAAGGCCTGGGGCGGACCGGACCCCGCGAACCCGAAGAGCAAGAAGACGGCCGACGGCTACGACTGGCCTCGTGAGCACGGGATCTTCGTCGACCGCAAGGGCTTCGTCTGGATGGGCTGCGACGACGGCGTGCAGGACAAGGTGTCGGCGCCCGAGAACTGCGGCAGCGTGACCAAGTTCACCAACGACGGGAAGATTGTCTGGCAGAAGGGCCGGATGGGGCAGTCGAAGGGGAACATGGACCGCGAGAACTTCAACTCGCCGGCCGGGCTCTTCGTGGACGAGGAGGCGAATGAGGTCTTCATCGCGGACGGCTACCGGAACAAGCGTATCGCCGTGATCGACGCCGACACCGGCGCCTTCAAGCGACTCTGGGGCCCGTACGGCATGCCGAACCCGCCGGACATCCCGCGCAACCAGTTGAACGGCAGCCACAGCAACGAGCACGACCCCGCGAAGCTCAAGCTCTTTGGCGACTCCGTGCACTGCGTCGAGCTGAGCCGGGACGGCTTCGTCTACGTCTGTGACCGCGGGAACAACCGCATCCAGGTCTTCCGGAAGGACGGCACGTTCGTGAAGGAGGGCTTCGTGGCGCCGGCCACCGGCAACATGGGGTCGGTGTTCGACATCGCGTTCTCACACGATCCGGCGCAGCGCTTTCTCTATGTCGCTGACGGCGCGAACCATCACGTTCACATCCTCGAACGGGAGACGCTGAAGGTCGTCGGCCAGTTCGGCCACGGCGGCCGCTACGCCGGCGAGCTCGGCATGGCCCACGTACTGGCGTCGGATACGCACGGGCATCTCTACGTGGGTGAAACCGTCGTGCGCGACCGCATCATGCGGTGGAAGTTCGTGGGGATGAAGAAGCGATGATGCGGCGGCGGCAGACGCGTCAGGCGCTGCGCCTCGGTACCTGCAGCAGCGAGTGCGCGGTACCGATGCACAGGTTCATGACGACCGTCAGCCCGCCGGCTTCGGCGATCGCGGCGGCTTCGTCGCTGGCGA